>DASXGD010000531.1:0-6493 GCA_036489245.1 Occallatibacter sp.
TCGCCATGGTACGGACGCCCGACGATGCGAAATCCCGTGGTCGAGTCCCCGTCCTCGATGGGCAATTTGGTGGTAAGCCCGACCGATATCACCCCAGGCAAACTCTGCAGCCGGTTCACAATTTCGCGTCCCAGCGCCACCTTCTCTTCTGGCTTGTTGTACTTCGCTTGCAAACCCGTTACGTGCACCGTGGCTACGTGATCGGGCACGATCCCGATATCGGCATGCATGAGGCGATAAAAGCTTTTGCCCAACAAACCGGCGCCCGACAACAGCACCATGGCCGTGGCCAGTTCGATGACGACAAGCTTGCTCCCGAATCTACGCCATACCGTTCCTGCCGCGGCGCGGCCGCCCTGCGACAATCCTTCGTGAAGAGCCGTGAATTTAAGGCGCGACATGGGCGTGAGGGCAAACAATGCCGCCGCCAACACCGCGAGCACGCATGCAAACGCGGCCACCCTGCCGTTGAGGCCGATGCCCTGCAGATATGGCATGGAGGCCATCATGTCCCTGGGGATCAGCGTGGCCAGCATGCGCA
Source organism: Occallatibacter sp. (assembly GCA_036489245.1). Lineage (GTDB taxonomy): Bacteria > Acidobacteriota > Terriglobia > Terriglobales > Acidobacteriaceae > Telmatobacter. Next base: position 542 of record DASXGD010000531.1, read on the forward strand.
TCGACGCTTGCGCGACGGCGACTCCGAACCCGCTGCCAATCGCAGCCAGCAACAATCCCTCGGTTGCATATTGGCGCACCAGGCGCTGCGGCGACGCGCCCAGTGCACCGCGAACCGCCATCTCGCGCCTCCGGGTCTCGGAGCGCACCAGCAACAGGCTGGCAACATTTACGCCGGCAATCACAAGCAACAACACTGCTCCGCACAGCAACACCAGCAAGATGGGACGGATGTCTCCCACGATGACTTCTGTGAGGGGGAGCATAAAGGCCCACTGGTCGCGGTTCGAATCGGGATATTGCCGTTCGAGTTGTTGGGCAATAGCCTTGATATCGGCCAGCGCGGTGGGGAAGGAAACGCCGTCCTTGAGCCTCGCAATGCCAAACAGGTTGTGGCAGCCGCGGTTCTTTTCGCAGCCGCGGGTAGGCTTCTCGATGGCCCAGAAATCCGCTGGTTCGGCGGGAGCAAAGCTGAAATCCCGGGGAAGAACGCCGATGATCGTATACGGATCATCGTTGAGCACCACTGTTTTGCCGACCACATTCCGGTCGCCGCCATATCTCCGTTGCCAGGCGCCATAGCTCAACAGTGTGGTCCGCGCCGCCTCGGGGCGGTCTTCGCCGTAATGGAAATCGCGCCCCAGAATCGGAACGACGCCCAGTGTCTTGAAGAATCCATCGCTCACCCGGGCCCCGTCCGCCTGCCGCAGCCCGTTATTTGTTTTCTCCATGAATCCTTCGGGAGAAAAAACATTCAGCGAATGGAAGACCTTGTTTTCCCGCTTCCAATCGAGGTAATCAGGGTAGGAGAGATGGAATCGCGGACCGATGGGGATGCTCTCAAACAATACCGCCAGCCGCGGGGATTGCACGTACGGCAGGGGCTTGATGAGAGCCGCGTCCACGAATGCAAAAATGGCCACGCTCGCTGCGATTCCCAGCGCCAGGGTCAGGATTGCCGTCATGGCGAAGCCGGGATTCTTGCGCAACTGACGCAGGGCGAAGCGGAAATCCTGGGCCACGGATTCGAATCTGAATCCCACTTCGCCCAGGCTTTGCTCTTTAAGCACGGCAGGGTTCCCGAGTTGGCGGATCGCGGCATAGCGCGCAGCTTCGGCGGTCATTCCGTCTTTGACCAGCACGGTCTCCACTTGCTCGCGGTGAAACGCCATTTCCTCATCCAGTTCGCTCCGGAATCGGTTCCGGCGGAAAAGGACGCGCAGCTTATTCAAAAAGCGGCTCATGCGCCAAACCGTAGATTATCTATGGATAGAGTGTCAACGCAAATGGGACGAATCGCGCCACAGCAATTCGGCAGGGTCACCAGTTATTGGCGGCGGGACTAGGCGAACTGGTCCAGGCTGAATCCGAGCTGGTAGGTCTCGCCATGTGCGAGCAGGTCATCCCAGGTGACTTCGCGCCGCTGATAGCCGGCCATGCGGCCGAGCATGCAGCTGAGGGCCGTTTCCACACCCGCTGCGATCTGGTTGTGCACCGGGCCGGATGTGATGCTATCGATGAAGGCGCGATCCTTCTCGCGATCGGCGAACTGCAGATTGTCAAGGAACGCGCCGTTGGCGGCGAATTTACCCGACCCCGGAACGCTGGAGGTCGTCTCCTGCCATTCCCACGCCTGGGAGCCGGTGATCTGGATCGGCCCGGAATATGGCACGGTAGCGGAACCGCTGGCGCCAAAAAGCTTCAGGCCCGCCTCGAAGCGGCCGTCGCTTCCAAACTGCGTGGACGCAAACGAAAAGTGCACGTCGCCGGGATAGGTGAAATCGACCTGGTAGTTATCCCAGCAATCGCCGTAGTGGGTGAGGATATTGCGTCCCCCGGTCGCGGTCGCTTTGAGCGGGTGGGCGCCCACCATCCAGTTGCATAGATCGATGATGTGGATGTTCTGTTCGACGAGGATGTCTCCGGAGAGCGCGCGGTCCCAGAGCCAGTTGCGCAAGCGGTATTCATCGGGTCCGGCGCCCGGATGCGTCTTCTCTGTCGATGCCGGAGCATTGTAGTTGCCTGAGGCCGTGGCAATTTTTCCGAGTGCGCCCGCCTTGATCTTTTCCGCGATGGCTGCGATGGGCGGCGCCATCCGGCACTGGAAGCCGACATCCACGCTCTGCGACGGCTTTACGCGTTTGGCAATCTCGAGAGCTTGCTGCGCCTGGTGAATGTCGACGCCCACCGGTTTTTCGCAGTAGACGTGCTTCCCGCCAGCAACCGCGGCACCGAGGTGCTGTATGTGAAAGAACGGCGGGGTAGCAATATGAACCAGGTCGACATCGCCTGAAGCAGCCAGCTGCTCAAATGCGTGGGGCCCGCGAAACATCAGCTTGCTGTCGATCGGCGCTCTGCCCAGGTCCGCGTTCACCTTGTCGAAATGAGCCTTGCCGGCCGCCAGCTGATCTTCAAACAGATCGGCGAGCGCCACGACCTGGGCCGTTGTGTTTTGCGAGAAGGACGTCGCCACGGAAGTGCCGCGACTCCCGCAGCCGAGCAGGCCGTGGCGCACCGCGGAGTTGGCCTGATAGCCGAACGCGGTTTTCGAGTTGACGAGAAGCATTCCTGCAACTACCTGAGATCCTGTCTGAACAAACTGGCGACGGTTCATAGTTCCTTGCCGCTCCCGGGCGATCCTGCACTTACTTAAGTCTACTTAGTGACTGGGCTAACTACCGAGCACTTCGCCCAGTATTTTCTCGAGGTAGAGTTTCTCCTGGCGGACGTCTTCGATCTGCTGCGGCCCCGAGGTTTCGCGCTCAATGGTGACCGCGCCCTGATAACCAATGCGATGCAGCTTGGTAAACACGGCACGGAAATCAACGAGCCCCTTCCCTATCTGCACTTCTTCCCCGAGCTGGCTGGGATCGGTCGGCCACTTTCCATCCTTGGCATGAATGCTGCGCACATGCGGCCCGAGAATATCGACCGCGTCCACCGGGTTCGCCTTCCCGTAAAGGATAAGGTTGGCCGTGTCCAGCCCCACCGCAAGGTTGGGCATGCCCGCATCGCGAATCACGCGCGACATCGTAGTGGGAGTTTCCTGGCCTGTCTCCATCAAGAAGTACTGCCCGTTCTCGTGACAATGCTGCGCGACGGTGCGGATCGCATCAACCGTGCCCGGATAAAGCGCGTCCGCCGGATCTTCCGGAATAAAACCGCAATGTGTTTGGACCTGGGAGACGCCAAGCAACTTGGCAAAATCAGATGCCTGGCGGAGCGCATCGATGCGGGCCGCCCGGGTGGCAGGCGGCACCAGGCCGATGGTGGAAGGGCCGCGCAGGAAATTCCATTCAAGCGGAGGAGGACCTACAACCTCGACGGTGGTCACAACCACCTCGTACTTATGCAGCAGGTCGTTCATCTGCGAGGCCAGCCCCGCCGTAAATGAGCCGACGTATTTGTCGAGTTGCAGAAAACAATTATTAAAGCCGAGGTCGTGTACGCGGCGAATGACCTCCTCGGGATTGCCGGAAGGCGTGACGAGCAGGCCCACAGCCATCGGCTTGAGCGGGCCTTGCTTGTCATCGACGCCGTAAGCCGCTGCGGGAACGACTTGAGTGAGCATGGCGGCGGATGCAGCGCTCAAAAACGTGCGACGGTCCATGGATGCCTCTTTCGATCAGGTGCGCTGGTGACAATATCTTTGCACCGCCGCCCGCCGGCTGCCAACTCTGCCGGGAGCGCGTGCCGGCGTTGGCATGGCGGCCGTATCTCAGTTCGCCCGGGTGGCAGCGATGGTAGCATCCGGAAGCGAACCGGAATAGTTCGTGCCTCCCGGCTGCGCATTCCTCGAGGGCAGCACATCGTAGAGAGGTTCGGCCGGTGTCGCTTTCGGGCCGTCATCGGCAACCGAAATGGCCAGAATGCGGATTTTGTCGTTTTGCGGCAGTTTTATTGTTTTTGTGCCTGCGGGCAGATCGATCGCGTAGCCAAACAGGTAGGAATAACGATACGTCACATTCTTCCCGTCTGCATCGTGGTGATGATCGCAGTACCACGCGAGGTCCGCGCGCTTGATATAACCCTGCTTCAACGCGGTCATGTCGCCGTACTTGGCGTGATCCACATCGAGACTGGCGCCGCTCCACTGGCGATCGTCCCACTGTCCGATGAAGCCGCCCCAGTCCTGAATGTCCAGTTCCGTTTGCTTGCCGCCTAGATCAAAAGCAACTTTCTGGTCGCCATCGGCCGAGGCGGCCAGCAGGTAAACGCGATTGAACCGGCCCGCGGGCAAATCGATCGATTGCCCCTTCGCCGAAACTGCATTCGGAGAACCCGTTTTGGCTTCCGCGAGTTTAAACCGAACATCATTGAAGGTGATTTCGGCAGGCAGCATCTCGGCCGGAAGAGAATTCCCTTTTCCATCGAAGCCGGTGTCAGAATGCTGTCCGCCATTGCTGGCCGCCGCCACATCGTATGACAACGAAACCGGGGTCGATCGCACCTCTGCCACCTTGGCCGCGGGTGCGCCCAGGCGGACGGCAAACGTCCGCGGTTGATACGCAGTGAAAGACGTGACCAGCGCGCCCGCGGCGACTGTAGCTGGACCCACGGGTTGTTCCTGGCCGTTGACTTCGCGGGCCGCAGTGACAGGCGCGGCGAACGAGAGCCGCACATCGGCCTGCGGCTTTCCATCCAGTTCCACCAGGCGCACGATCACTTCATCGCTTTGCTCGGCCTTCTTCACTGCCAGAACGCGAATCCGCGGATTGTTCACCTTCAACAACGAAAACGACCGGCCCAGCGCGCCCTCATGCTTTGCCGTTTCGAACGCGATCAGCGGAGCATTCAACCGCTGCGCTTGCCAATCGGTTTGCGCATCGCGCCACCCGCCTGAGTGCCCGGCAAATCCGTAGACGAACTCATGATGGCCAAGATCCTGCGTGGCCTGGTCGGGATAGCCTCCGCGCACGCCGGGAGTGCGAATGAGGGTGAGGCGGATGGTGTGATCGTTGGGCTTATCCGAACCGTTCTTGCAATCGGTGAGGATGGTCGCGCCGAATTTCCCCGTCATGTCGGTCAAATCGACCCACTGGTGTGACGGAACCTCGAACTTCTTCGGCTCAGCCGTGGGCCGCTGAATGGTTCCAATATCCCAGTTGTAGGTGGCCATCTCGTTCGAGGCTGCCAAGGGAAATGTGGCCTTGAGATTGGATTCGCGCGTGTTCCAATCGATCACGTTACCGAATTCGACGCGCTTACCGGCGTCTCCCGCGGAGAGCGAAATGGTCTGGACGAAGCGGGAGCCGGAAGCCTCTCGCGATACCTCGACAGCCACGCGCGCGGATCCGTTTTCAACGACGCGAATCTTCGCAGGACCGGCGACAAATGATTTCGGCGACGCCTGCTCCTGTTCCCAATCCATGTTCCACGCCGGCCATTGCTGGGGATTATCGTAGGAAATGGCTAGGCGTGCCGGAGCGGAAAGCATCTCCTTGTTCGCCTTCTTGTCGAAGATGCCGGCGACGTCTCCGTCGTCGTTGATCTGAATGCGGTAGTAATCATTCTCGAGGGAATGCTCCGACACTTTCAGGCGTGATGCAGGCTGCGACGTGCCTTCGCTGGGACGCACATCGTAAACCGAATAACCAACCGATGGCACCGTGGCCAGGAAAATTACTTTGCCGTCCGACATTTGTGCCGCCACTTCTTTGCCATCAGGGCTGGTGACGCGGATCGTTTTCGGCGCGCCTGCAGGAAAGTTGACGCTGGCCTCGACCACATCTTCACGCTCGATGTTGAGGGGATTGAAAACAACAATGGGCACACCAGCGGTCGACGTATTCAGGGCAGCGGCAACGGCCTGGGTCGCATCGGTGAGCACGCCGGAGAACTGGTTCATCGCGATCACGTCATCATTCCAGGCAAATTCGTACGAGCGCGGAGTGGCTGTCCCGGCGGCCAGATCGTGGAAATGCGAGCCCATCACCAGCGTCCATGCATCGTT
>DASXGD010000545.1:0-3631 GCA_036489245.1 Occallatibacter sp.
GGGGGCGGGCAGTGGCCATGGTGTTCACACTCCGAGAGGGTGGCGGCGCCAGTCTTTGTAGATAAGGTACTTGGCGGGGGACTTGCCGAGAGCGCCAAACCATTGGGGGCAATAGGGCGCCATCCAGATGAAATCGCCGGCCTGGACGGGATACCACGAGTCGCCGAGGCGATAGATGCCGCCGCCCGCGAGCATCAGGAGCCCGTGCTCCATCACGTGGATCTCCACCATGCTGAGGGCAGCGCCGGGATCGTAGGTCATGGTGTTCACGGCGAAGTCGTAGGCCGGGCCATCGGGCATGAGCGGCCGCACGCGCAAGGCTGGATCTCCCATCAGAGGTATATCCAGCACGCTGGACTCGTTGCCAATCACGACTTCGGGATCTGGGGCGCCGTCGTCCGGCTCGTAGGGCTTTTCGATCAAAACCGCGCGTGCAGCGCCGTTAGAACGAATGCTGTGCGGAGTGCCGTGAGGAAGATAGGCAAACCCTCCGTCGACGAGGAGGTGGCTGCCAGTCTCGGTTTGGATGGCTACCTCGCCTTCGAGCACAAAGATAAATCGCTGTGCGAGGGCTGGGCCCAGGGTTCCGCCGGCAGAGAATTCCGCAGTCATCTGGGTGAAGCCCGCACCCAGTTGGGGCGCGCTATGAATGATGAAGTCGACATTCTGGGCACCTGGAAGCGGCGTGCGGATGAACGTGTCCGGAGTCTGCAGAAGGTGATCGGCTTTGAGGCTGCTTCGTGTAGCTCCCAGATGATGCACGCTTGACCTCGTTATGCACGGAAGTTGAACCGGCGCGTGGGTCGATTCTACTCAATTTAGTCGCGATGGCGTTGCGGGAGTTGTATGGCGAACGAAGGCGGAGCAGAACACGCGTAGATCTGTCAGTTTCCCTGACGGACGAGGCTCAGGACAAAGTCTGCTCTGCGGCGAGCCGCTCAAGGAACTTGCGGCCGACATGGAGGGAGGCTTCGACGTCTTCTTCGCGGACCGTTTCAGCGGCATGGTGGCTGATACCGCCCGGGCTGCGCAGGAATAGCATCGCGGTCGGAACGCGAGTGGCCATCACCATGGCATCGTGGCCGGCGCCGCTGGTCATGGACCTGGGTGGAAATCCAGCGGCCTCGATCGCGTCGGAAAGGTAGGCGGTGAGTCGCTCGTCCATGGAAATAGCGGGCTCGTTCATCTGCCGGGTCAACTCGATGGCAATGCCTCGACGATCAGCTATGGCTCGTGCCCGGGAGAGAAGCTCTTCCACGGCTGCTTCGCGGCGGGAGTCGCGGGCATGGCGAACATCGAGGCTCACGCGTGCCATGCCGGGAACCACGTTGACGGCGTTGGGTTCAATGGCGATCTTGCCCACGGTGGCGACGAGGCCATCGGTGCGGGAAGCGATTGTTTCCGCGGCAGCGATCCATTCGGCGGCGGCGGCCAGCGCGTCACGGCGCAAGTGCATAGGGGTGGTGCCGGCGTGATTGGCATGGCCGGAAAACTCGAGACTGAGGCGTGTTTGTCCGACGATGGCGCTGACCGCAGCGACGCTCAAGCCATCGGTCTCCAGGACGGGGCCCTGTTCGATGTGGATTTCGACAAAGCCGATGGCATCCCGATCGACCTGAGAGTCTTCGATGGCGCGGGGATCGAGGCCAAAGGTGCGAATCGCATTTTCGATGGAGGTGCCTTCCGCATCCTTGAGTGCGAGGAGCGCGGGATCGAAACGGCCGGCAACTGCGCGGCTGCCGATGAAGGGAAGGCCGAAGCGTACGCCTTCTTCCTCTGAAAAGGCGATGACTTCAATGGCCATGGGCAGGGCGGCTTCCCGGGCAAGCTGGACCCATTCGAGGGCCAGGGTGACGCCCAGTACGCCGTCGTAGGCGCCGGCGTCTGGAACGGTATCGATGTGGGAGCCGAGGATCAGGCGGCGAGCATCGGGATCGGCCGGCAGCCAAATGCCGCGCAGATTTCCGGCGGCATCGATGCGGACATCCATGCCGAGAGCCTCCATCCGGCGGCGCAGGTGGGTGTGGACGTCATGCACGGGAGGAGTAAGGAAGCGTCTGGTGATGCGTCCCGGTTCTTCGGTGAAAGTGGCGATGTGCAGGCACTCCGCGATGGCGCGCCGGACGCGATCTCTCATGAGCGAACGAGCTCCCTGCCGCGTGGATCGCCGAGGAAGCCTCCCTGATTGTCCGCAGCATCGGATCGGCGATATACGGGAGCGCCGCGCAACCACGTCTCCTGCACCTGCCCGCGCAGATCGGTGTCCATGTAGGGAGAAAGTTTGTGGCGGAAATGCAGACTCGCCGGAGAAACGGTCCATTGCAGGTCGGGATCGAAGATGACGATGTCAGCATCAGCGCCTTCGGTGAACGCGCCTTTGTGCGACTGCAGGCCCGCGAGCTTTGCCGGAACGGCGGCCATCCATCGGCCTAGGTGCTCAAATCCCGCGCCTGAACCGAGACCGCGCCGGACCATGGCTGTCCACATCACGGGAAGGGCCAGGCCCAGGCTGCTGATACCACCCCAGGCGAGATCCCATCGGGCCGGTTCGCAGTTTGGGTCGCGGCGCTTGAGGGCCGGCGGGCAAGGGGAGTGATCCGTCGCCACCATGTCAATCAGTCCGTCGGCCAGCGCACCCCAGAGCGCTTCGCGGTTGGCTGCTCCGCGAATGGGCGGCGCACATTTGAATTCAGTCGCGCCATCGGGAATTTCTTCGGCGGCAAACCACAGGTATTGAGTGCAGGTTTCGACGGTGATGGGCACGCCGCGTTGCCGCGCTTCGGCCAGCAGGGGCAGTGCCTGCGCGCTGGATAGATGCACGATGTGGATGGGCGCCTCAAACTCTTCCGCGAGGCGGATGAGTAACGCAATGGCCTGAACTTCGGCCTCATCCGGCCGCGAGGCGAGATAGGTGGAGTATTTACACCAGTCAGCGCCAGCCTTGTTGAGCGCGTCAGTGGCGGCGGCAATGGGGCCGCAAATTTCGGCGTGCGCCAGCACCGGCAGACCGCTGCCGCGCAGACTGGTCAGCGCGGTGGCCAGATGGGCCTCATCCACCCAGGAAAAACCGTCGATCCCCGAGAAAACGAGGAAGCATTTGAAGCCGGGCACGCCGGCCGCGGCCAGGGAAGCCAGCGCGTCGGCATTTCCACTCACCAGTCCACCCCAGGCAGCCCAGTCGACCCAGGCCTTGCCACGAGCTGCTTCACGTTTGCGTTGCAGGGATGCCACGTCGATGGTCTCGGGTACGCAATTGAGCGGCATGTCAACGAGCGTGGTTACGCCGCCGGCCGCCGCGGCCCGGGTCGCGGTGGTGAAGCCTTCCCATTCGGTGCGGCCGGGTTCATTGATATGCACGTGCGAATCAACCAGGCCGGGGAGGAGCATGTAGTCTCCGTAGTCGTGGAGATGAGCAACGGCTGGCACTTCATCCCACCCGCAGACGCCGGTGATGCGCTCCTGCTCGATCAAAAGCGTGGCGGGAACGAGACCCGCGGGCGTCAGTACACGGGTGGAACGGAATGCTTGTGCCATACTGTGTTTACTTTCGCCGCTCGGGGAGGGGTAGAGCAAGTCAACGATGGCAAATGCGCCCAATCCGGAATTCATGCGCCGGGCCATCACACTGGCC
>DASXGD010000007.1:0-11237 GCA_036489245.1 Occallatibacter sp.
GATGCCGTTGTCGCGCCAAGGATTGTGGGAGGCGGAAATCACCACGCCCGCGTGGAAGCCATGCGTGTGGGTGAGGAAGGCTATGCCCGGCGTCGTGATCACGCCCGCGCCTTCCACCCGCGCGCCCGCCTCGCGCAACCCGGCTGCCAGCGTGGCTGCGATCCACGGGCTCGATTCGCGCGTATCGCGGCCCAGGATGACGCGCGGGACCGCGGCGTCTGGGGCCGTCTCGCGCAGGGAGTGTCCCAGCGCCAGCCCGGTCGCGAAGACCGTGGTCGCATCCAGCGGAACTTCGCCGGCGACCCCGCGAATGCCGTCCGTGCCAAAGAGTTTGCGTTCAGTTGCTGAAATCATGAGTCCTCATTTCGTTCCGAATCCGGGGGGCTTACTGTCTCCACCCGGCTTCCAAATGCTCCGTTGCTCAAGCGTGTCACCACATTGTCTCCGGGCGCCACCTGGCGCGCAGAGCGGACGAGAGCGCCATTCGCATCCAGCACCAGCGCGTATCCGCGATCGAGAACCGCGAGCGGCGAAAGGGAACTGAGCTGGGCCTCGAGCGAGCTCAGACGTCCGCGTCTCGCTTCCATCGTGCGTTCCAGCGCCCGGTCCAGCCGCGTACGGTAAGCGTCGAAGTGCCCCCGCGCATGGGCCAGCTGCCGGCGCGGATCGTGACGCAGCAGTGCCGCGGTCAGCTCGGTCACCTCGCGCTGGGCGCGGCGAAGTCGTTGCTGCAGGGCCGTCTCCATGCGAAAACCAAGTTCATCGAGCTTCTGTTGCGCCCGGTGCAGCAGATTCGCCATACGCGCTTCCGCGCGGCTGGCCGGCACCCGCGCCAGCCGCTGCCGAGCCTGGAGGATCTGGAAGCGCGCCGCGCGCTCCACGCGGTGATTCAGCCGCGCCAGATGTTCCGTGATTTTGTGCTGGGCCTCGGTAATCAGCTCCGCCGCGGCTGATGGCGTGGGCGCACGCAGATCGGCGACGAAATCGGCAATGGTGAAGTCGGTTTCGTGCCCGACCGCCGACACCACCGGAAGCCGCGAGGCCACAATGGCACGGGCGACGCGCTCACTGTTAAAGGCAGCCAGGTCTTCGAGCGATCCGCCGCCGCGCGCCACCACAATCACATCCGCCAGCCCGGAAGCGTTCAGACACGTTAGCGCCGCTTCCACCTCGAAGGCGGACGATTCGCCCTGCACCGAAACGGGACAGAGCAGCACGTTCAGCCCCGAATGGCGGCGGCCCACGATGTTCAGAAAATCCTGGATCACAGCGCCGGTTCGAGAGGTCACGATGCCCACCGTTCGCGGGAATGCGGGCAGCGGCCGTTTGCGCGCCGCATCGAACAGCCCTTCGGCCTTCAGTTTCTCCTTCAGCTGCTCAAATGCCAGTTGCAGCGAACCCGCGCCGACCGGCTCCATGGTCTCGGCCACCAGCTGCATCTGGCCGCGCTGCTCATACACGCTGACCCGTCCGCGCACCAGTACATGCAGGCCGTCCTCAGGCCGGAAACGAAGCAACAGGGCCTGACGCCGGAACAACACCACCGGCAACTGCGCGTCCGCGTCCTTCAGCGTGAAATACATGTGGCCCGACGGAGCCGGACGGAAGTTGGAGATTTCTCCTTCCACCCAGACATCGCCGTACTCCCGCTCCACGCGATCGCGAACCTCGCCCACAAGCTCCCGGACCAGCCAGATTCTGCGTGTGGGTTGCGGCTCCTCAAAGTTGAGGTCGAGCTGGGGCGCAAATGGATCGTTCCTGACCACCAAGGATGAGTTTAATTTGTCGGTCCGCCGCGGCGCTTATGGCCGGCCGGCTACCAGCGCTTTCAAGCGTTGGGCGATCTCGGCGAGTTGCGGTGCGGCCTCCGGATCGGTATCGCCCGAATACAGCAACTCCGCCTCCCGCGCCAGGACTGTGCCTTTGGTCAGGCCGAACGTGCCCAGTACTCCGGCCAGCTTGTGCGCCGCTGCTTGCGCCGCTTCTCGCTGATTGTCCGACAGCCTGTCCGCTGCCAGGGCCGCGCCGGCGCTCTCCAGCACCGCCACCCGCTCCTCGATTTGAGGCAGGAACTGTTTCCACAGCCGGTCGAGGGCCTCATTCATCGACTGCTGGGATGGCTCAGTCATCGGAGAATACTAGCTCCAGCCCAGAACTCCGGCAATTTGAGCAGAGAGCGTCATGGGGTCAAACGGCTTGAAGAGCACCGCCTCCACCCCGAGGTCCGCAAATCGCCGCTGGTCGTTGCTCTGCACTTTGGCTGTGAGCAGCAATACCGGAATCCGTGCCGTGAGCGGGTTCTTGCGCAATTCGCGAAACGTTGACGGCCCGTCCATTCCCGGCATCATCACGTCGAGCAGAATGGCGTCCGGCCGGTACTCAGCCGCGCGCGCCAATCCCTGGGCCCCGGAGCTGGCCATGGCCACCTCCCAACCCGCTACCGTTTCCAGGCTCAGCGCGGCTACCTCGCGAATATCGTCTTCATCATCGATGATAAGAATGCGGTGAGACATTTAAGGATCCCCCACGACTATCTATGGTCCCCAAGCGTAATCTTGCAGTTTCCGCCGACAAGCCGGATGGCCAAGAGCCGGCCGGCGATTGATCCAGCAGTCAGCACGAGCATCCGATCATGGACGCCGGTCAGCCGAAACAGTTGGAGAAGCTTCCTCCATCTGACGCGAATTGCGCAATAACGTCAAGACCAAAGCCTCAAGCTGCTGCGGCTGCACCCGTGTCTTGGTAAGAAAATGGGTCGGGCCCAGGATCAGTTGACGCCGCTCAACAGCCGCAAGCTCGCGGCCCGAGTAGACGACGAGGGGAAGGTTGGAAAGGGTTTCGTGCTGGCGCAGCCAGTCCACCACATTGAATCCGTCCCCGTCCGGCAACCCGATGTCGAGGACCAGAAGGTGGGGCTGAAAATTGGTGCAGGCATCGAGGGCGTCCTGGAGGGTGTGCGCCAGGTGGACCTCGATGGTATCGCGGGAGAAAATCTCCCCGATCACCCGCGCCAGGTCGTGGTCGTCTTCCACGATCAGGATGCGCGCTTTTTCTCCCTGGCCGCAGAGAACCCGCGCCAGTTCCGCCAGCAGCGCGTCCTCTTCGACCGGCTTGGTGACGACCCCCTGGGCGTCGGCCGGCAGGTCTCCGCCGCCTTCCTGATCGGCCACACTCAGCAGAACGATGGGAATGTGGCTCTCCGGATCCTTGCGCCGCAGAAGCGGAAGTATCTCCCACCCGTTCATGCCGTCGAGCGATGTATCCAGCAGGATGGCCTCCACGCCGTTCTTCGCTGCCGCAGCCATGGTCTGCTCCACCGACGTGGCTTCCACCACCCGGTACCCGTGCCGGGATAACTGCTGCGCGACCATCGGCCGCGTCGAACTGTTGGCATCGGCCAGCAACACCGTGCCTTGTCCTTCGCCGTCGGGATCCGCGGAGAGGCTGGTCGGGCTCTGCTGGTAGGGCAGGAACACCCGGAATGTCGAGCCGCGCACCGGGTTGCGTTCCGCCCACACCCGCCCTGCATGCTGCTGCACGATCGTCCTGCAAATGGCCAGGCCTAGTCCGCTGCCGCCCTTCTGGCGCGAGTCGGATGCATCCACCTGCTGGAAACGGCCGAATATGGACTCCAGCTTGTCGGCTGGAATGCCGCGGCCCTGGTCGATGACCGACAGCGTGACCCCTGCCGACCCTGGCCGCATCATCACCGACACGGTCGAATTGGGAGGCGAGAATTTCACCGAGTTCGACAGCAGGTTCGTCATCACTTGCAGCAGCCGGTCGGGATCGCCCGAAATCTCCACCTGGGTCGTGTCGTGGATCAGCTGCACTCCGGCCGCATCCGCCACCGGCTGCATACCGTCGATGGCCTGGTGCACCACTTGCGAGAGCTGGATGGGCCGGAACGCAATCGGCGCCCGCCCGCTCTGGATCCGCTCCAGGTCGAGAATGTCGTTGATCAGCCGTACCAGCCGGTCGGAGTTGCTGGTGGCAATGCGCAGCAGGTTGGCAGCCTTGTCGTTCAGCTCTCCCAGGATGCCGGACGACAGCAGCCCCAGCGCTCCGCGAATGGAGGTCAAGGGCGTGCGCAACTCGTGGCTGACCGTCGAGATGAACTCGTCCTTCAGCCGGTCCAGCGCATATCTCTGGCTGATGTCGCGGAAGCTGAGCACCGACCCCGAAAACCGGCCGTGATCGAGGATGGGCGTAAAGAAGTATTCCGTGGGCAGGGGAGAGCCATCGGTGCGATAAATCGTGTCTTCGCCCGCCGTCGCCACATGGCGTTCCGTGGCGGCGCGCAGGGCGCAGTCCGATCCGCACTTCAGGCCGGGCCGCGCCGACCCGTGCAGCAGGTCGTGGACCGGCTTGCCCGTCAGGCCAGCCGTGGGAGCGCCCAGCAGCCGGCCTGCCGCCGGATTGGCAAAGCTGACCAGCCCGTGGCGGTCGACCCCGCAGATTCCATCCGCCACCGAGTCCAGCAGGATTTCCTGCTGGCGGTACAATTCTTCGGCCCTTCCGCGCTCCCGCGAACGAGCCAGCATCTGGCCCAGCGAGGCGCCCACCGTCTCGATCGCGGCCAGGGCTTCCTGGTCCTCGCGCAACAGGAAATGGCAGTAAAACTCCAGCACCGCCAGCACCTTGTTGCCCACCCGCACGGGCACCGCCCAGCCCGACACCATGGAATGCCGCAGCGCGGTTCTGACCCGCTGTCCCGAAGGCGCCGCCGCCAGATCGGTCAACCAGATGGGCCGGCCTTCCTGCCATACCTTGCCCGGCAGCCCCACCCCATTGGCCAGCGTCACGCCCATGCTCTCCTGGATCATGGCCTCTGTGTCCCGGTCCGGGGCACCCCAGGCGGCGCAGAATTCCAGCAGGTGCTCTTCTGTATTCACTTCCCACTTGAGAGCGAGGTCCCAGCCCTGCGAGACACAGAGGGCTTCGAGAATCCGCATGGCGGCCACGTCGGCTGAGCTGTTCTCGCCCACGATCTGGCTCACCACGAGTTGCAGCGCCAGCCTCTGCTCGCGCTGCCTCTGTTGGGTAACATCACGCAACAGGCACCGCACCGCCAGCGGGTTTCCCGCCTTCTGGCGCTGGCTGAGGCTCAACTCGAACTCCAGCACCCTGCCGTCGCCCGTGTAGCTGCGCAACGGATAGCGGTCCACCATTTCCCCGTTCAGAGCCCGCCGGAACAGGGCCGTCACATCCGAGCGGCAGGCCGGCCCGAACAGCTCCTCGAACGAATCCAGGGCCAGCAGGCTGGCATTGTCCAGCCCGAAACAGCGCTTCCAGGCCGGGTTGGCGTAGAGAAACTGGCCGCCCGTGCTCAGGGTTGCGATCATCTCGCTCGAATTTTCAAACAGGTCCCGATAGCGCTCCTGCGATTCCCGGGCCGCCTGCTCCTGGCGCAGGGTTGCGCTGCGGTCGAAGGCCATCACCACCAGGCCTTCCATCGCTCCATCCTCGTTGCGCAGGGCTGAAATGTGCAGCGTCACCGGCAGGATGGTACCGTCCTTGCGGCGGAACTGGGCCTCGAAACTCGGAACCTGGCTGGGAGGAAGAGCCCGCACCGAATTCATCAGCGAAAGCAGCCGCTCCTTGGGCGAGAGCTCCCGCTTGGCGTCGATTCCGCTGAGCCTTTGCAACTCGGAGATCACGCGGGGAGCTTCGCCGGGGGCAAGTATGTCGGCGGAGCGTTGCGAGCCCACCAGTTCGGCCGCATGATACCCCAGCATGCGTTCCGCGGCGGGATTCATGTGGGTGATGGATCCATCGATGCCGATGGCGATCAGCATGGTCCCGGCGGAGTCGAAGATGCGCTGTAGAGATGCCTGCGGAGCCGGCTCCGCCGCCTTCGGGGCGCTCTGGCCGCGCGGTATCTGCAGGGCAAGCAGAATCGCGGCCGCTCCGGCCACAACGATCAGGAGTCCGTCATAGCGTGGTCCGGCCACCACGCGCGCAACGACCGTCCCCGCCGCAGCGATGAGCACCACCGTGCTGACCAAGGGCCAGATCCTGGAAATAGCCCCTCGCCCCGACTGGGAGGATGAATCCGTCACAATAGCACTTCTCCCCTTGGCTGGCCCCGCATCCCACTCCTCAAACAAGCCTTGTTGGGGACTCCCGGCCTCTTCAACCGTCCGCCCAGGCTTTTAGCCGCGCCCCGGCTTCGGTTCATCGGTTACGCAGTTATGAAAGATGGTTAGTTGTCATAACCTTACACCCGTTTTCAGGCAGAGCCCGGCGCCAAAATTCGACAAGTATGTACCCATCCGACACCTTAAGCGTCCCGGCCGCGTCTCTCCGACGGCCAGCGCCGCTAAGGAAGAACCCGCGAGATATGGAGAAATAAAGCGATGTTCAAGAGAATCGAAAGCACAAGAAGCACCAGAAACGAGAGGGCGAACAGGTTAACCCGGCTGCCCATGGCCTTGAGGTCTTCTATCAGTTCCTGTTGCTCGAGAGTGTTGCGGTCCGTAGCTTCCCGCACCATCTCTAAATGGTCCTCGACCCGCTTGAGCGACGCATTCTGGTCGACAAGCTGGTCTTTGAGGTCATGCTGCTGAAGCTGCAGTTCCGAGAGGCCGTGCTCAATCGGTTCGAGATCTACCCGGGGCGCCGGAGGATGGGGGCGCGAGGCCAGCAGGTTCGCCACCGCCGTCCCGATCTGGCCTTCCAGCAGCGGGAGCAGCCGCTGCACGAATGGAACGGCCTGCTTCATCATGCCCATCGCCCATTGCATCCCCGATGAATGGTCGGCGTCCGCCTGGCCCGTCACCCTGAGCGCGCGGCCGGGGGGCGGGGCCGAAGGGCGGGACTGAGGACTCTCCCCCAGTCCGATCGGAAGCGGCGATCTCCCCGTGGTCCCCGTGGGCAGGGGCGAGCCGACCGCGCGGGGTGTCACTTCGCGCAGTTTCGGCGCAGGCTTCGCATCCGCATGGCTCGAGCCGTTGCGCTCGGCCCCGCGACGGCTGTTCTCCTCGAGACCCACGTCTCGTCCGTCGTATTGTTCCGCCTCACCCATGTGTGTAGTTCCCCATTCAATATATAGGGGAATTCTCTAAAGTGGACAGTTTGCTTTGGTTTGGGGAATTTGGAAGGTCGAGCGGCGTCTTTTGGAACCCGGGGCGCAGGCGCCGATGGGCAGTGCATCCAACCCAATGCGCATCCGGCCAATTCTTAAGGGAGAGGGAAACCGGAACGCCCATCGGAGGGAACTATCATTTTGTCAGGAGTAGTGAGTGAATTCTGATCAGTCGCGTATTGTGCATAGTTTGCAGCGGAACATCCTTCGCGGAGTCATTACCGCGGGCCCCCTTTTCATCACATGGCTGGTCTTTACCTTCATTCTCGGGGTCCTGGCCAACGCGGGATTGCCGCTGGTCAAGATTCTCGCCCTGCCTTTCGCAGCCGACAGCTGGATCAACGATCGCTGGCTCCAGTATGGGCTGGCGGTGGTGTTGACCATCACGCTCTTCTACGTTGTCGGACGGGCTATGTCGCAGGTCGTAGGCCAGCAGATGTTTGCCCTGTTCGAGACTTCGCTCGAACGGCTCCCCCTGGTCAACAAGGTCTACGCATCGGTGCGGCAGTTGCTGGAGACGCTGACCAGCAAAAATCAGACCGGCCACCGCGTGGTCCTGATCGACTTTCCCATCACCGGACAGAAATCGATCGGCTTTCTTACCCACACGATGGCCGACGCCACTACCGGAGCTCCCCTGGGGGCCGTGCTTGTACCCCAGGCGATCAACCCGTCGTCGGCCTATCTTCAGTTCGTTCCCATGGAGATGATCACCGAAACCGATCTGACCATGGAACAGGCGATGAGCATGCTGCTGACGGGCGGGGCGGTGTGCCCGGACGTGATCCGGTACTCCTCGCCCATACCCTCGCCCATACCCTCGCCCGAACCCTTGCCCGTCAAGCCCGACAGGACCGCGGTCGGCATGACGTTTGCAGTGAAGGACCTCTCCGCGCCTGTCGAGAACACGCGCGCCGCGGAGGGTCCCATCACATTTCCGGCCGCAGGTCGCGTGGGATTTACATTGGCTCCCGACGAGGGCCCATGACAATGTGGGTGCCCCACTTCTCAGATGCGCCACAAGTTCAAGAAGATGAACGCTCTGAAGGATCAGACTTGGATTCTGTGCTAATTCTGTGCTTGCCGAGGCGGCAATAACTGTTTGCTGCACAGTTACTGACGGGTAGGCGACCAACCGCTCGCACGCAGAATCATCCGGAGAATCTTACGTTACACAGGGATTTGATAGACTCTGGCCAAGACGAAAACTCGACGCCGGTCGAACGTACATGAAATCATCTCTTTTGAAGTGACCGCTGCGAACGCCCTAGGGCTCGCCGGCATTCCTGAGGAGTCTTTGGATGGGGCCAGCGACGAAGATTTCTCCTGTTTCAACGAAGCCCGCAGCTTCAGCCAACATCAATCGGGAAGAGACTCCTTTTGAGGCGCTGGCCAGCATCTGCTCAGTTCTGGTGGTGGGCCTTTTCATTCTGACCTTCTTAGCTCAGAACTACGTCATTCCGTCAGGTTCGATGGAGAACACGCTGCTTGTAGGCGATCACCTAGTCGTCGACCAGATCACGCTAGTGCCGCCGGCTTCGTGGATGCCGCTCATAAGGTATCGCGAGCCGAGGCGCGGCGATATCGTAGTGTTCCACAAGCCCGTTTATCAGCCTGGTATTGATGCGGCTAACGCCGACGGGACACCGCAGTACACCCAACTGGTGAAGAGATTGATTGGCGTACCGGGCGATCATATTCATCTGCGCAACGGCATTGTGATAGTGAATGGTGTCGCACAGCCCGTCGGATTTGCGCAGCCGACAACGGCGGATAACTTCAACGAGTTCCTCGACGATTTCCCCGCAGTACCTCCAGCCGGAGTGCCCGGGGCAACAGAGTCGTGGGCCGTGAACTTCTCGAGTTATATCCAAGACGGCGACCTAGTGGTTCCACCCGGCATGTATTTCATGATGGGCGACAACCGACACAACAGCCTGGACTCGCGCTATTGGGGCTTCGTGCCGCGCGCCAACATACTTGGCCGTCCGCTGTTCAACTATTGGTCGTTCAAGACCACAGACGGACAACTTGAACAAACAGGATTCGGTCAGAAGCTCGCGTGGATCGGCCACGTTCTGGTGCATTTCTTCCCAGATACGCGCTGGAAACGCACGTTCCACGTTATTCGTTGAACCGAAATTGTAAGATCCCGATTTGAACTTGGTGAGCTCCGGTCGTATCACCGCGCAACCGTCAGTTACTGGTTGGCCAACATTCCGCACGTCTTCGGTTGTGCTAAATTGTGCTACTACCCCGGGATTCTAGGCTATCTTGGACTTTTTTGGCATTGTAGAATCTGTAACTTACATGTTTTCAATGCGTCCAATCGTGGGAAAGCACAAAACTCTCCCCGAGCAGTTAGTTCACCACGTTCCCGGGCACCGCGTTATCCGCCAGTTCCTCCGCGTGTTCGCTCTGGACGGCAATCTTGCGCAGGCTCACGTTGTCGATCTGCGCCCATACCAGGCCCACTGGAACGATCCCCAGGAAAGTGATGAGCAGCAGCGATGCTGCACACGCGGTTGCCGGCTCCAGCGGTACGCCAAAGAACCCCGCGATGACCGCCGCCACAATGCCGATCTGCGAAAACCAGCCCAGGACCGGCAACTGAATCACGCTGGCCCCGCCGCTGACCACCATCAGCAGAACGCATTTGCTGAAGCTGATGGTGGCCAGAGGCGGGCTGGCCACGAAAGCGTGCATGATCTGGAGATAGGAGGTCGTGATCAGGCCCCACATCACGAGCGAAAGGGAAGCGGTGGCGGCGAAGTCGCCGAAAGAGCGCATGGTGTCGAGGCCGGTGCGGAAAGCACGGATCTTGGCTCCCACGGCACGGCCCGCCCGTTTCGAGGCCAGCCCCAGCACATGCTCGCAGAAGCTGGCGAGGACCTCGCCGCTCCAGCGCACCCCGGCCAGAAACAGGGCCCCGATCAGGGTGAGAATCAGGCCGCTGTAGCGGAAAATAAACAGCGCGAACCCTCTCGACTCGTGGTGGACAACATAGGAAAGCATCGCCGACCGGTCGATCGCCTTGAGCAGGTCCGCTTCGGGGACGCTCACCAGCGCAATCGAAAGAATCAGCGCCATCGACCCCATATCGAACAGGCGCTCGACAATGTACACAGCGATCTGAGACGAGAGCGGAAGACCGGTCTTCTTCGCCACCAGGTAAGGCCGCACCAGGTCGGCCACGCGGCCGATGAGGGCGACGCCGGTGAAGCCGATGACCTGCGTTCCGGTGAGCGAAAGCAGCGGCACCCGCTGGTTGTGGCGAAGCAGGAGTGCCCAGCGAGCCGATCGCAGCGCGTATCCGGCGTAAATGCAACCCAGCGCAATCGCCATCCTGCGCCAGTCCGCGGTCGTGAACTGCATCCAGAAATGCCCGAAATCAAAATGAAGGCGCCCCCGGCCCCACAAAACAAGCCCAATCAGGGCGGCCAGAACCACCAATCCCAAAATCCACTGCTTCTTGCTCAAGAAGTCTCCCGTCCGCGCGGACGCGGCCCCCTTCAGTCTACCGGGCATTTGGGTGTCGGTTACATCGGAATGCTGCCCGGCAATACAAGGGTACGCTGTCACTTGCATTTCTCTGGAGCCAATGCTTCCGGATTGCAGGTGCAGTCGGATCTCCACTCCCGGACTATTCACTCATCAGTAATTTCGGGCTTGGCCACCACATTCCCGGAACCGTCAAGCAGGGGGACATGGATACTCAGGCTTGCAATGCCCCTACGGCCATTGCATCTCGAGCCCGTAGAGCAGAATCGCGAGCACCTGGAACGGCTGGCCCCCGAACTTCAGCCTCACGCCATCCTTGCCGGGTTCTCCCGTCGGGAGATCCGCCTCGTATGCGCCGAAGCGGATGGATCGAGTGTCGCGTTCTGTCTCTGGCATATCGGCTATCGATCAACGCTGTCCAGCACCCAGATACTGCCGGACTCTTCCGCCATGGTCAATACAAGTTTGTCCTGGGTAAGCGAAAGATCGACAGCCGGTATCCAACGAGGAATCATCTGCCGAGGCCTGTCGAATTT
Organism: Occallatibacter sp.; assembly: GCA_036489245.1. Taxonomy (GTDB): domain Bacteria; phylum Acidobacteriota; class Terriglobia; order Terriglobales; family Acidobacteriaceae; genus Telmatobacter. Next base: position 11,125 of record DASXGD010000007.1, read on the forward strand.
GGACAGCTGAAACGGCGAGCCAACAGGCTTCCCTGTATCCGGATCGAAGCGGATTCCCCAGACATTGAACAAGCCATCGGGCCCGGATATGAAATAGATCGTTCTTCCATCCG
>DASXGD010000065.1:0-2400 GCA_036489245.1 Occallatibacter sp.
CTGGATCTTTCTCACCGACCTCCGCCAGTCGGAGGTGGACGACCTCCGGGCCGAGGTTGCCGCCGGCGTGCGGCATCCCATGGAAGTCAAGAAGAAGCTGGCCCGGACCATTACCGCGGGCTTTCATGGCGAAGCCGCGGCCGCCCACGCCGATGAGAACTGGGCGCGCATGTTCCAGCAGAAGGCCGAGAGCGAGGACCTCGAAGAGGTGCACGTGGCCTATGCCGACGTGGCCGGTCCGCCGGGAGGGGACGGCGGTCTGCAGATCCGGCTGCCGAAACTGCTGGTGCAATTGAATCTGGCCGCCAGCGGTGCGGAGGCCAACCGGAAAATCGGAGAGAAAGCCGTGAAGCTGGACGGCGACGTGGCCGTCAACCCGGTCTTTCCCATGGACGCGCTTCCGGCGCGCCTCGTGGTCCGGCTTGGGAAGCGGGCCAAGGTGGCGATTGTGGGGGGCGTGGGCGAAGGCGCGTAAGCGCGCTTCCAACTCACGCGGCTCGCCAGCCGGCGTCTTGAACGCCTCAAATCGTTGTGGAGTCTAGGCTTCGAAATCCAACTCCACCGGGTCGATCAACGGGACCAACCACTTGAGCAGCGCCTGGTGCATGGGATGCGTGGTGTATGCATCGGCCGCGGCCTTGTCGGTGAAGGTCATCAGCCCGCAGAAGGTATAGCCTTGCCCGCGCGGCGACAGGTTCGGCCCCACGTGTACATCGATCAATCCGAGGACGTGGCCGCGAAACGCCAGAATGTCCTGGGTGGCGCGCGCCTTGTCGGCTTCGGTGGCGTTGGGCTTCCAGCGGAACCCGAAGATGTGGATGAACATTTTTCTCTTTTCCTCGGACTAATTTAGCTTCCGAGGGCGAACTTGCGCCCTGATTCGAGAAGCCGGTTGACCGCTTCCTGTGAAACGGATTCAGTGTAGATGCGCATCAGGGGCTCGGTGCCGCTGGCGCGAAACAGGATCCAGGTCTCGGCGGCGTTGGGTTTGCCTTGCGCTTCGGGCATGTCGAGGTAGAACTTGACGCCGTCGAGGGTTTCCCGGCGAACGATTGCGATGCTGCCAAAGGCCGGGTCCCCGGCGTTGAGCGTCATCGCCCTCGCAATGGCGGCTTTCTTCATGTCGTCGGGGATGTGCAGGTCGATGCGGCCATAGTGGTGTTCGCCATATTCGGCCTGGAGATCCGTGACGAGCCGGCCGAGCGTCTTGCCTTCCTCGGCCATTACGTTGGCCAGCAGGAGTGCGTTCAGCAGGCCGTCGCGCTCCGGGAGATGGCGCTGAAAGCCGATCCCCCCCGACTCTTCGCCGCCCATCACGATTTCGCGCTCCAGCATGTAGTCGCAGACGAACTTGAATCCGATGCCGTGCTCCAGCAGTTCCCGCCCGTACTTATGGCAGATTCGGTCGAGCATTTTGGTGGTGTTGAAGGCCCGGGTCACGGCGCCCGGCCAGCCCTTGCGGCGCAGTACCCAGCTCAACAGCACCGAGAAAATCTTGTGGGCATCGACGAAGTTGCCATGTTCATCGGTGGCGCCGATGCGGTCGGCATCACCGTCGGTGCACAGGCCCGCGTGGCAACCGTGCGCCACCACTGCCTCGCCCAGGGCGCGGATGTGCGGTTCAATGGGCTCTGGATTGATGCCCGGAAAGAGCGGGTCAACCTGGCCGCGGATCTGCACATTATCGACGCCGAGACGAGTGAAAATGTCGGAAAGGATGGTGCGGCCGGCGCCGTACATGGAGTCGATGGCGAATTTCATGCCCGATTTGGCAATCAGGTCCAGGTCGGCAAAGCACTCGATTGCAGTGAGGTATTCGGGGAGGAAGTCGTGCTCCTCGATGGGAGCGGGCATTGAGGCCCGGGCGACGGGCAGGCCCAGGCGGGATTCGATATCGGCAATGATCGACGGTTTGCCCGACCCGCCGTACCAGGCCTTGTATTTGACCCCGTTCCACTGGGCGGGATTGTGCGACGAGGTGATCATGATGCCGCCCGCCGCGCCCAGCGCCCGGACACCGTAGCTCAATGCCGGGGTCGGCGTGATGTCGTTGGCCAGACGCACTGGGATACCGGTCGCCGCTACAACTTCCGCGCAGGCCCGGGCAAACGCCCTGGAGCCAAAGCGCGTGTCGTAGGCAATGCAAAGGCCTTTGGCGGGATCTTCTTTGGCGTGGATGTAAGCGGCGATCGCCTCGGCGGCGGTGCGAACGTTGGCGAACGTAAAGTCGTCCGCAATCACCCCGCGCCAGCCGTCGGTGCCAAACTTGATCTGGGGATGGGACATCCTGAGTCTGATGCTCTCCTTGAAACGTGTGTAACCAAAGGAAATCAGCCGGGTTTCAGGAGCGAATTCCGCCTGGCATCAGATCAACTCCGTGCGGATCATCTGCAGTTCCTT
>DASXGD010000089.1:0-11388 GCA_036489245.1 Occallatibacter sp.
CCCCCTCCCCCCCCCAAAAAAAATAAATAATTTAGATTTGCATTTAATTTCGATTTTTTGATTTGCATTTAATCTCGGTTTATAGAATTGCATGGCTGAATCCAAATGCTTTACGAGCCAAAAATGGCCGTTTGGAACAGCATTTTCGTTCCATTAGGCCCTTTTTCCGGTGACAAACTTTCCGCGCCGCTCATACCGCGATCCGCGCCGGCAGGAAGCTGTAACACGCCAGGCGGATCGCCTTGGCGTCGAAGGGAGAAAAATCCGTTCAGAATTTCCATTCGTTACGCAGGGGCCCGGAAGCAGACTGAACGCGTACCGAGCTATCCTGTTGATTGACCGATGCCCAACCCCAACGCTCTGGATTCATCGACTCAGCCAACTTCCGTGCGGGAAAGCAAGGCGCATAGGCGCCGCTGGCTTCGCGTGCTCATATGGGCTGCGCTGTGCCTGGTTTTGCTGGTCGCGGTTGCGGTCGGAGTGGGGGTGGCGTGGCTGCGGTCTGCGGCGCGTGCCGCCCTGCCGGAGCTCGATGGCGACGTTCAGGCGGCCGGCTTGTCCGCCCCCGTCACTGTACGCCGCGATGCCCACGGCGTGCCTCACATCGAGGCGGCGAACCAGGATGATCTGTTTCTCGCGCAAGGGTATGTGACCGCGCAGGACCGGTTGTGGCAGATGGACGTCTATCGCCGCAATGCCAACGGCGAACTGGCGGAGATTCTCGGAGCGGCCCTGGTCAAGCACGACACGGCTCAGCGCGTGTTGCGGTTCCGCGCCACCGCTCATCGCATTTACAACCAGCTTTCCGCAGATGATCGCCGCCGCATGGAAGCGTATGCCCGCGGCGTAAACCTCTTCATCACGCAGCACCCGGATGCGCTGCCGCCCGAGTTCCGCCTCCTGATGTATCGCCCGCAACCGTGGAGCGGTGCTGACTCGATCAGCATCGGCATGATGATGGTGGATATGCTCGACACCCATTGGGATGTGAAGCTCGCGCGCCAGCAAATCGCCGCCAGGCTGAACAATCCCAAACTGGAAGCGGATCTTTATCCTGTAGGTTCCTGGCGCGATCGCCCCCCGACCGGCGAGGTAATCGACCTCACCCAGCCCCGCCCGGCGCCCCCGCCGGTCAGCGACGATGAGGAGGACGACCGGACCCAGGCGGCCACGGGTTTCGACCTCCGCGGACTCCGGGCGACGCTTGGCCTCCCCGATTGCGCCGGATGCGCGCCCGGCTCGAACAACTGGGTGATCGCCGGCAAGCACACCGCGAGTGGAAAGCCGCTGCTCTCCAACGACATGCACCTGTCGCTCACCGAGCCCAACATCTGGTACATGGCCGACCTCCGCGCGCCGGGTTTCCACGCCGCCGGCGTCACCCTGCCCGGCATGCCCTTCGTGATCGCAGGCCACAACGACCACGTGGCTTGGGGATTCACGGCGCTGTTTGGCGATGTGCAGGATCTATACGTTGAGAAACTCGATGGCAAGGGAAACTACCGGGGCGGCGATTCGACATGGAAACCGCTCGCGGTCCAGCATGAAGTGATCCACGTCCGCGGCAAAAGCGATGTGGTGGTGGATGTTCAATCCACGGAGCATGGTCCGCTGTTGACTCCCATCCTTGCGACAATCGATCCCCATGAAACCGGGGCCATCGCCCTCAAATGGACCCTCTACGATCCCACCCTTAATTCGCTTCCCCTGTACGCGATGAACACGACCTCGAACTGGACGGAGTTCTCCACCGCGCTGAGCGCTTGGTGCTGGCCCACGCAAAATGTGGTTTATTCCGACGACCAGGGGCACATTGCCTATCACGCCGTGGGCCGGGTGCCGTTACGTCCCACCGGGCTGAAGGGCAATCCGATTCAGGATGCGCAGCATGAGTGGCAAGGCTACATTCCCTTCGACGCCATGCCCGCAGCCTTCGACCCGCCATCGGGATTTCTGGCCACGGCCAACTCGCGCGTAACTACCGACAAGTCTCCGTATCCGCTCACGCTCGAGTGGATGGATCCCTACCGGACCGAGCGGATCTATAAGTCGCTGCAGGGCCGCGACCAGCTTACAGCCAAAGACTCGCTGGCCGTGCAGACCGATATCTATAGCGAAGTGGACCAGGAACTGGCCCATCGCTTTGCCTATGCGATCGATCACGCCACCGGCACAGACACGCGGATGCACCAGGCCGCCGATCTGATGCGAAGGTGGGATGGGAAGCTGACCGTGGATTCGCCCGCTGCTTCGCTCGTTACCCAGGCGCGAGCCGCGTTGTGGCCCTTGATTCTTGAACCCAAACTGGGTAGCCTTTCTCGCGATTACCGCTGGGCTGAATCCAACTTCGCCGAAGACGAAATCATCATGCACGGCAATGCCGACTGGCTGCCCTCCGGTTACAAGAACTGGGACGCGGTACTGGCGGAGGCCGTGCGCAGAGGCATGGAGAGCACCAAAGAACACCCCGCTGCGCCCTCCGACCTCGCCCAGTGGGTCTATGGAAGCTGGCACGTGATCGACATTGAACATCCCCTGTCCTCGTTTCTTCCCCTGATCAGCCGCATCGCTGGGACGGGTCCATACCCGCTCAGCGGCGATACCACCACCGTGAAGCAGGTGGGCCGCGCCTTCGGGCCTTCGCAACGCTTCACGATTGACTGGAACAACATCGACGGATCGACGGAGAACATCGCGCTGGGCGAGAGTGGAAACCCCTACAGCGCTTATTTCCGCGATCAGTGGAACGACTACTACGGTGGAACGACCTTTGCGCTCCCCTTCAGCACCCCGGCTGTAGCCTCCCAGACCCGGCACACCCTGCGCCTGATGCCATGAATCGACACGCTGCAGGGATCAGGCTTCAGGATTCAGGGAAGGGAGAAGGTAAATCGATCCGGAGGCAGTTTGCCGGGCCGGCGATCATCCTCCTGTGCGCGGTCCTCGCAACGACGCCGCAACTGTGGCGCGGCCTATCCTGCGGCCACGACTTTGATTTCCATCTTGTTTCCTGGTTCGACGCCCTTCATAGCTGGCGGGTTGGCATCCTCTATCCCCACTGGACACCCAGCCCCAACTATGGGGCCGGCGAGCCTCGATTCATGTTTTATCCTCCCCTGACATGGATGCTCGGGGCTCTCCTCGGCCTCGTCTTGCCGTGGCGTTTTGTTCCCCAAACAATGACCTTCATTCTGCTAGCCGCAACGGGCTTCGGGACCCGGGCCTTGGCCCGTCAAAAACTCAACGTGGGTATCGCCACCCTGGCCGGCTGCGTCGCCATCTTCTCCGGCTACGCACTGTTCACCGCATACGAACGCTCCGCATATGCGGAATTGACCGGCGGATTCTGGGTTCCAATTCTGCTGCTCTTCATCCTGCGCAATCCAGAAGGAAAAGGACCTGCGACACCACCCAATCCGGTCCAGCGCGCATTGGGTGGGTCAACTCTGTCCCTGGCCCTCGTCGTCGCCGGCGCCTGGCTGTCCAACGCACCCCTGGGAGTGATGCTCACCTACCTGCTCGCCGGGGTCGCGCTCACCGTCGCCGTATTGACGAAATCGTGGATGCCGGTGCTGCGCGGGGCGGTTGGCATGGGGCTCGGGTTGGGGCTGAGCGCCTTTTTCGTTCTGCCCGCAGCCTGGGAGCGGCGTTGGGTCGCCATTCGACAGGCAATCGATGATCCGGGTCTGCGAATCGAAAACAGCTGGCTGTTCGCGCGCCATCCCGACCCCGCCCTCGAATTGCACGATATCGAATTGATCAGGGTTTCGATCATCGCGGTCACAATGGTAGCCCTCGCACTCACATGCCTCGCGGTGAGCCGGTGGCGGGGCACTCTGCCTGCCGAGCGCGCGTGGTGGGTTCCCTTGGGCATGATTCCCATCATCGTTCTCCTTCTGCAGCTTCCTCTATCCGATCCGGTGTGGAAAGCGCTGCCCGAGCTCCGGTTCTTGCAGTTTCCATGGCGCTGGCTCGTGGTGCTCGAGGCGCCGATGGCCATCTTCTTTGCGGCTGGCGTTTGGGCGGAGTCACGCTGGAAACGTGCTGCCGTGTGTGTCGTCTGCGGTGTGGCATTCCTGGCTGCGGCGGGCATCGCGGGCATTTCGCTATTCCAGGCGTGTGACAGCGAAGATGCGGTACGTGGGATGCTGGACGACTACAACGCGGGAGCCGGATTTGAGGGAACGGACGAATATGCGCCCCCCGGTGCGGACAACTCGTTGGTCGCGACCGGCCTGCCTTTCGCGTGCCTTGTGCTCGATCCCACGATTTTGCTGGGCAAGGGCGATCCGGCTTCAACCCCGGATTGGTCGGCCGACCAGGGCACCTGCGATGCCACCTATCCGGGCATTGACGAGGGGCGAAGTGCATCGCCCGAGCACCTGCGCCTGGTAGCCAGGACCGCTCACTCCGGGTGGCTGGTGCTTCGTCTGCGCAGGTATCCGGCGTGGAGGGTACGGGTGAACGGAATCGACACCAATCCGATCCCGGGCCGGCTGGACGGCCTGATGGCGGTGCCGGTTCCGAGAGGGAATGTCGACTTGGCGCTCGACTGGACGACCACGCCCGACGTACTGATCGGGCGCCTGATCAGCGGGTTGGCTCTGGGGTTGGTCACAGGCCTCTGGTTGATCGAGCGCCGGCGGTCCCGGCCTCGGTTATCATGATGGAAATGTGTGTGGATGTGAAATCGCTGATTCAGGAAGGCGCGGAGCTGACAGACCGGGCACTAGAAGAAATTCTTCCCAGTGCCGACACGGTTCCGGCGTCGATCCACGAAGCCATGCGGCATTCCACATTTGCCGGAGGCAAGCGGCTGCGGCCCGTTCTCGCCATCCAGGCGGCCGCGACCATTGCGGGCAAAGTTCCCAAGGGAATCGAGCGGCTCGGTGCAGCGATCGAAATGCTTCATACCTATTCGCTGATTCACGACGACCTGCCGGCGCTCGATAACGACGATTTGCGCCGCGGCAAGCCTACCTGCCACGTGGCATTTGGAGAGGCCATCGCCATTCTCGCCGGCGATGCGCTCCAGACGCGCGCCTACGAAGTATTGGCCGGCCTCGAGTGCCCCTCAGAAGCGACGGTTCAGATCATCGCGCTGATTGCGAAAGCCACGGGAACTGTCGACGGCATGATCGGCGGCCAGGTGCTGGATCTCGAAAGCGAGCATCTGAAGCCCACGCCGCAGCTGGTGGAAGCGATCCATCGCGCCAAGACCGGAGCGCTGATCCGGGTCAGCGTCGTCGCGGGCGGAATCTATGCCGGGGCGTCAACTGCGGATGTCGCTGCGCTCGACACATTCGGCCGTAAAGCCGGGCTGGCTTTTCAGATCGTGGACGACGTGCTCGATATGACGGTGGATTCAGCTCACTTAGGCAAAACGGCAGGCAAGGACCTCGCGACCGAAAAGGCGACCTGGCCGGCCGTCTTCGGCATCGAGCAGAGCCAGCGCGATGCGGCGGATCTGATCGATGAAGCCTTTGCGGCCCTCGAGCCTTACGGCAGCCGCGCCGAGGGCCTCAAGTCGGTCGCCCGCTACCTCGTCGAACGCAAAAACTAACTGGAAGCGGAACTCTTCGGCGGCAGTTGCCGAGAAGGTGTCCGGGGCCGTTCTGATTGCCTCGGATAAAGATGCCAGCGATCGGCTGGTCGGCCTTACCGTTTGCGTGTGCCGCGGTTTCTCGCCCCTGAGGCACTCGTCGCGCCGAACTGCTCCACAAACTGGTCGAGTTGCTCGCCGTCCGCGCCCTCCGAAAGCTGCGGCTCGTACCGTCGCGCTTTTCCAGCCCCGCTCTGAACGAATTCCAGGCCGACGCCGTCGTTACCCCAACGTACAGCGGTTGCCATCACCGTGATTGAACGTCCGGCTCGCGGTCCATCCTCCAGCGTCTTCGTCAGAGTGATCCGGACCTGGGTGCCCAGATACCAACGTTCTTCGGTCACCACGTACATGCCTGTCGCACTGATGTCCCGAACAGGCTGCGATTTGGGAGGGCCGCCGGTCCAGAAGTGGGCAACCAAGCCTGGCGCCGGCTTCCGTGCGTCGCTTCGCTTGTCCTGCCCAGAAGTGTCGGGGAATAACCAGCGCTCCAACCAGCTCCTCTTCGGATGGATAGGGGCGACCGGTTGAACGAGGGGTTTATCAGCCCGCTGAGATTCCGGTTGCTCGTCCACAGCATTGCTGTTCGGTTGCGAGAGACCAGGATCGGGATCCGCGGACCACTCGTCATCCGAAAGGACCAGGTGCTGGACGGGAGAAGGCTCGGGCTCGCTGCCAGTTGTTCTGGATGGCATTGAGAACTTCTGATCGTCCCCTTGCATCTCTTCAGAAGAGTAGAGCGGCAATCCCTTGCAAGCTTCGTAGAGCGTAGGGCTTGAACCAGCGGGCAGATCGGAAACTCCCATGGCCGGCGATTCTGGCGGGTGGTCGTGAGCGGTCGGAAAATTCACGAGTACGCCGCCGGGGCGCATGGGACGTGCAGAATTCGCTTTTGCCTGCTGTCCGTTACTCATCGCGAGCCACCCCAACGTGTCGAAGAACACTGACGCCGCGTTATCGAAGCTCGCGGCACTACACAAGACACTATCGGCGGACGATTATTAATACGATAGCAGCGTCAGGCGCTGGATGCCATCCCGGATTTTGGGCGCCGCCTGTTTCCCGGTCCAGGTCAAGCCGGCCATCGACCCTTCGCATTCCTCGAGAGCGGCGACGGCGCGTTAAGCAGGAAAGAGATAGCGACGCTTCCCCGGATTAAAGTGGTCAACGGTAGAATTCTGGTGATCCGCTGCAAGAGGAGATCAAGCTTGAAGAATCTGCCGCTTCATGCCGTGTGCTTTGGCGCCGTGTGCTTTGGCCTCTTTTGTTTCTGCGCTTTCACAGAAGTTGGCCAGGCGCAGCCCTCTCCAAAGGAAACTGCCTCGGCGGGACAGGAAGGCCGATTCCAGGTGGATGTCGCCGGTGTGATCGGCCGATCCGACATCGTTTTGGGCAGAGCAAACGTGGAATCCGGGGAAGCCATGCCCCTCGGCAACGGCAGCCTTGGCGTCGCGGTGTGGTCGGCTGGAGGCTTCACTGCGCAGCTGAACCGAAACGACACGCTGCCGGATCGCCTGTCAGCAGGACAGGTTGTCATTCCAGGACTCGCCGCTCTCACGCGAGCCAAGGACTACTCGGGTCGCCTCGATCTTTATCGCGGCGAGTTTCGCGAGCAGGGCGGCGGCATGACCGCAACGGCTTTTGTTGAGCCACGCACCGATACTCTGGTCATCGACGTAACTGGCGCGAATCCAAATGAGCCGCAAACAGCGGAGCTAAAGCTCTGGGCGCCGCGAACTCCACGCACAAGCGCCAATGGTCCGGCGGGATTTCTCTCCGAGTCGTGGCTGGACAACAAGAACCCCGGGGCATCGGGCCGCGCCTTCGGATCGCTCTCTGCCATCACGGCGCAAGGGCGCGATGTTTCTGCTTCTGTCACCGACCCTCTTACCGTTACTGTTTCGTTCAAACCGCAGGAAGACGGGCACTACCGGGTTATCGTTGGGGCGCCTCATTATGACGGCACCGGAGATTCGAGGAGTCTAGCGCTGCGGTCACTGTCGCCGGACCCCGATCGGGCGCACCTGTCCTGGTGGCAGGATTTCTGGACGCGGGCGGCGATGATCAGAATCACCTCCCATGACGGCGCCGGCGAGTACATGGAGAATCTCCGCAACATTTACCTCTTTGTCGCCGCGATTGAAAAAGGGGTCGAGTATCCGGGCTCGCAGGCCGGCATCGCCGACATGATTTCCGCGGCCGAGGACGAACATCGCTGGGATTCGTCGGCTTTCTGGCACTGGAACCTGCGCATGCAAGTGGCGGCTAACATCGGCGCGGGGCTGCCGGAACTCAACGCCACGTACTTCAATCTCTACCGCGGCAATCTCGACAGCATTCAGCAATGGACCCGGGAGAACATGAAGGGCCTGCCCGGAGTCTGCGTGCCGGAAACCATGCGCTTCAACGGGCCGGGCATTGAATACGAATCCGCCTGGAAACCCGCCGCGATGGGCCGAAACTGCGATGCCAACTTCAAACCCTATTACAACGCGCGCACCGTCTCCACCGGGGCCGAGGTATCGCTGTGGGCCTGGCAACAGTATCTCGTTACAGGCGATCGAAACTTCCTCGCCGAGAACTATCCGCTGATGGCCTCTGCGGCCCGCTTCCTGCTGGCCTACCAGAAGACGGGGCCAGACGATCTGCTGCACACCAGCCCCTCAAACGCGCACGAGACACAGTGGGATGTCACCGATCCAACCACCGATATCGCGGCCATTCTGGCGCTCTATCCGGCCACCATTCAGGCCGCAAATCTGCTTGGCAAAGATGCCGACCTGGTTCGGCAGATGCAGGCGGCTTTGTCAAAGATCCCTCCCCTGCCGCGAACCCAAACCACCGGCCCGCGCACATTGCTGACGCCCTCCGCTGATGCGGATGGAGCGGATGTCATTGCCGAGTCGTACCAGCCTGGCGCGGAGGACCACAACATTGAAAACATCGGGCTTGAGCCGGTTTGGCCGTATTCCATCATCGGGGATACATCGCCGCTGTTTGCACTTGCCCGACGCACCTTTGCGCATCGCCCCAATACATCGGCGGTCGACTGGAGTTTCGATCCCATCCAGGCAGCGCGCCTTGGCCTTGGCAGCGAAGTGGGTTTGACCCTGATTGCTTCCACGCAGAAGTTTCAGGGTTTCGTCAACGGTATGGCCAAGTGGGAAGCCTCCGCCAGGGAGTTCTATGTCGAGCAAACGGGTGTAGTTGCCGCTGCCCTCCAGGAAGCATTGGTCCAGGACTACGACGGCCTCATCCGCGTAGCTCCAGCCATTCCGCCAGGCTGGGATTTCGACGGGAGCGTCTATGTCCGCGGCAACACCCGGGTTGACGTTCAGACGAGGAATGGAGTGGTCACCACCTTGGTGGTCGAATCTGGCGCAGTTCAGGCTCTCAAGATTCGCAACCCGTGGCCGGGAAGACGGGTTGACGTGATCTCGATGAAAACCGGAAAGAAGATTGTGACAGTCGCGGCAGGTACCGTCATCGAATTCCCTGCGACCGCTGGAACGACCTATGTTGTCGAAAACGACAACGAGGCAGGTGCGAATTCGCGCGCTGCCGTGGTCAGCGGCACACCCGCGACGAGCGCCAGGAGACTCGGGCCAGTCCAGATCGGCCTCTTCTCCCTGAGCGAATGAAAGGGCGCTTTGAATTTTCGCGAATCTCATCGAGCGTGAAGCCGGAAAGGGTTCCGGACCCCGCATTCGCGCCTCGGCCCTCTTCATTCGTGGAGTTATCATGAACGGAATGACTCCAGAGGAAAAGGTAAAGCGGGCGCGTACGGCGCAGATTCGCTGGGCGAAAGAAGACTTCGCTTCCCGATGCGATGTGCTGAGGAAACTGCGCCGCCGCATCGCCGAAGATCGTGAACAAATTGTGGCCCGCATCTGTGAAGACACTGGCAAGCCGCCCCTCGACGCCCTCGCCGGCGACGTGCTGGTTACACTGGAGCAGATACGCTATTACGAGGCGCATGCTCCGCGCATTCTGAGAAGGCGACGCGTTGGCAAGCCGGCCCTTCTCTACATCGGGGCACGGTTCTATGAACAGTTCGAAGCGCATGGCGTCGTGCTGATTTTTGCGCCCTCCAATTATCCGTTTCAGCTCGCCGTCATACCCATGGTTACGGCGTTGTTTGCTGGGAATGCGGTGATTCTCAAGTGTTCGGACAAAACGCCGCGCGTGGCTCGATCCATCGAAGCATTGTGCAGGGACGCGGGCGTCCCCGAGGACCTGGTGCAGGTTACCAATGATGCTCCGGAGCTCGCCGCGGCCCTTATCGACGCGGGGCCCGATCTTGTCTTCTTCACCGGAAGCACCGAACACGGCCGTTCTGTCGCCAGGCGTGCCGCCGAGCACCTGATTCCTGCCGTTCTGGAGTTGGGAGGAAAGGACGCGGCTCTTGTGTTCGCGGACTGCCCTCTCGAGCGGACGCTGGAAGGTGTCACCTACGGCGCGTTCTCGCACGCGGGACAGGTGTGCGTCGGAATCAAGCGGCTTTTCGTCGAGCAGTCGATTTATGACACGTTTGTCTCCCGGCTGTCATCGCGCGTCGAGGCGCTTCGCGTTGGCGCTACACCCGATTCCGATCTCGGCGAGCTGCAGGACCCGGCGGGCAGAGCCCGCCTGGTTGCCCAGGTCGATGATGCGCTCGAGCGCGGCGCCCGTCTGCATGTACCGCAAAATCCCGCGCTTTCAGGGGACGCGCCCATCGTGCTGAGCAAGGTAGCGCCCGATTCGCGCCTGCTGGTAGAGGAGACATTTGGTCCGGTGCTCTGTGTGGCCCCGTTTTCGACGGAGGCCGAAGCCATTGCCCTTGCGAATGCGAGCGCCTTTGCCCTGAGCGCCAGCGTATGGACGCGCGATCGCGCGCGTGCGCGGCGGGTTGCGGCGGCTTTGAACGCCGGCAGTTGCGCTGTGAACGACGTGATTCGCAACATTGCCAATCCGCAAGCCTCCTTTGGCGGCAACCGGGCGAGCGGCTACGGACGGTATCACGGAGAGCACGGTCTCTACACATTCTCCCGCATCAAGAGCGTGATGCTGGCCAGCGGAAGGATGCCACGGGAGATCACCTGGTTCCCGTTTGCACGCAAGACGCTCGAGCGGCTGAACGCATTCGTCGGAATCCGCTACGGCGCGAAAGGACTGTGGACCGCGGTTCGACGCCTCCTGCTTGTCGCATGCGTGTTTGGTTTTCTTCCTTCTGTACTCGCGTCGCAGTAGAGACCACCTACGCTGTATGAGTGGCGTGGCGGTTTTGTCATCTGGAAAAAGGACCAAATGTAACCAAAAATGTTGTTCCAAACGCCCACTTTGGCTCGTAAAGCATTTGGATTCAGTCATGCAATTCTATAAATCGAGATCTAAAAATCCAAATTAAATGCAAATCTAAATTATTTTTTTTTTTGGGGGGGGGTGGGGGGGTACGGACTGGTCACATCCCTGACACTTTAAACCGGGGACAGTGCTGACTCCGTGTCGAAGGGCATTTGGTCTCTCCAACTCCAATTGTGCGCCAGGAGGTGGGAATTTTCCGCAAGCCGGGCGCAAGCAGACTTCGTTCCAGCCGAAAGGGCACGCCCCAAGTAATCAGCGCAGGACGGAACCGACCCCGCCGTGCCGATCCCACCGAAAATTGGATCTGCGCTGCCCCGCCCGCGCTCCATCCATGACAATAAAATGGTGATGCTGACAGAAGCCGACATCCTGACCGCGTTGCGCGACTGTTTCGACCCCGAGGTGAAACTGAATCTCGTCGATCTGGGGTTGATCTACGGTGT
>DASXGD010000109.1:0-10716 GCA_036489245.1 Occallatibacter sp.
GCCCCAATAGAAAACAAAACACCCAACAAGAGTACGACGGGCACGATGCTCCAACGCCCTTCCGCGAAGTCGATGCAAGCATCCAGCAACTGCACCAGAGCAAACAGCGCCATAACATTTCCCAGCGCGCGCCGCGCGCCAAGGGCTAAGAGTCCAGTCAGCATCAACGCGAGGGCGAGGTTCCGTGCGGCCAGGTATCCGGCATAGACGTGAACCGCTCCATTGATCTGGTCCTGAGGGGAGACCATCATCAGCGGACGCACAAGCGCGATCACCGCTCCCATGGCCGTGAGCAGGGCGCCTGCAAGGACCAGCACGGTTACCCAAACGGGAATGTTCGCGGACTTTTTGAGCCCGGCTTCGAGTGTCGTTTTCGGGCTGTATTCGACGCTACGCTCGGTCATGAGGACGCTCCGGCAGTCACCAGATTTACAGAGCCTGGTCCGATTCGATACGTGCGATGGAGGGTCAAGGTTCCCACGGTTCAGGCCAACACCTCTTCTTTTCGAGAAATTCGCATCTATTGAGAGACGAGCCGCGACCTGGCTCTGACTGCTTTGAAGCCGGAGGAACGATCGGATGGCGACCCCGTTTCGGCGCAAGCGCACCGAACAAGCGGCATCAAAACCGGATGCGGTTCCGCAACAGAAGAACCTTATGCGGCCATCCGCCGAGGACATTTACCGGCAGGTGGCCACCAATGCGCGCCAGGAACTGAAGCGCTCGAACACATCGCTGGGAATCTCGGGGTTTGGCGGCGGGGCGTTCATGGGACTGTCGGGGTTGGGCACGGCGATCGCGGTTTCGAAGCTCGGCAGTTCCGATGGCGCACACATGATCTCGCGCATGTTTTATCCCATCGGGTTCATCGTGGTCATTATCGGGCGCGCGCAGCTGTTTACGGAAAACACGCTGTATCCGGTGGCGCTGGTGCTGGCCGAAAAGCGAGAGGTATGGAACACCCTGCGGCTCTGGTCGGTGGTGTTGCCGGCCAATGTTGCCGGTGCGTTCGCATTTGCTCTGCTCGCGTCGTGGACGAGGGCTATCAATCCTGCCTATGTCGCGACGATGAGCCAATTGGGGCTGAGCGCAATCGACCATCCGGCAAGCACGGTGTTCTGGTCCGGAGTCATGGGGGGATGGATCATCGCCTTGACGGCCTGGCTGGTATCGGGATCGCATTCGATTACCGGTTCGGTGGCCGTGATCTGGATGCTGACGTACATTGTCGGGCTGGGAGATTTCGCGCACTGCATCGCAGCTTCGGGCGAGATCCTGGTGGCCGTTCTGACGCATCACGCGCCCTGGATGGCCTATCCCGAGTGGCTTTTCCCCGCGGTGCTGGGCAACATCTGCGGCGGGGTGGGGCTGGTGACGATTCTGGAATATGGCCAGGTGATCTACGGCGAGAGCGAAGACAAGGAGGATGAAAACGGTTGAACTCGCGGTTTTGCGATAAACTCCCAGTTGCGTTCAGAGAGACTTCGAATGAGTGACATTGAGACTGTGGGAGTGGTGGGAGCCGGCACCATGGGTTCGGGTATCGCGCACGTGTTTGCGCGGGCGGGAATGCGCGTGGTGCTGTGTGACGTGGAACAGCGATTTCTCGATCGCGCCCTGGCGCAGATACGCACAAACCTCGGCCGCGAAGCGACGAAGGGCAAGCTGCCGGAGAGCGAAATCGAGCCGGCACTGGGACGGATCGAATTGACGACCGATCGCGACATGCTGGGCGAAACAGATCTGGTGATCGAAGCGGCGAGCGAGCGCTTTGAGTTAAAGACTGAAATCTTTTCGGCGCTGGACCGGCTGATGCCGCGGGACGCGATTCTGGCAACCAATACATCGTCGATTTCGATTACCAGGCTTGCGGCACAGACACGGCGGCCAGGGCAGGTGATCGGCATGCACTTCTTCAACCCCGTGCCGGTGATGGCGCTGGTGGAAGTGATTCGCGGCCTGGCCACGGACGATGCGACGTATGACACTGTGCATGGGCTGGCGTTGCGGCTGGGCAAGACGCCGGTGGAAGTGAATGACGCTCCCGGATTTGTTTCAAACCGCGTGCTGATGCCGCTGATCAATGAAGCGGCGTTCGCGGTGATGGAGGGCGTTGCGACTCCCGAAGCGATCGACCAGGTGTTCAAGCTGGGCATGGCCCATCCCATGGGACCGCTCACTCTGGCAGACTTTATCGGGCTCGATGTGTGCGTGGATATCATGCGCGTGATGCAGCAAGGACTGGGCGATCCCAAGTACCGGCCTTGCCCGCTGCTGGTGCGCATGGTGGATGCGGGATGGCTGGGACGCAAGTCGGGGCACGGGTTTTACACCTACGACAAATAGCGGGTTTTACTGGGCGAACTTGAGCGCATACGCCGTGGCCGGGTCGAAGGTGGTCTCGAGGATGCCGAGCGAATTGAGTTGATCGAAGTTGGTTTGCCACCGGTCAGCCGTCATGCGGCCGACTTGGGAGCCGGTCGAGTCGCCTCCGGTGACGAATGCGCCGTCGCGCAGCGCTTGCGCGGTGTAGGCTTCCTGCGCCGGATTCAAAGCGGGATTGAGAGTGAGCAGGTGGGCATTGGTGGGGCCGGGGTTGCGCAGGTATTCCTGCCAGCCGCGAACGGTGGCGCGCACAAATTTGACGACCAGGTCGGGATGCTGCAAAGTGAAGTCACGCGTGGTGAATTGCACACGATACGGATCGTAGCCCGAGGAACTGATGAGCAGAGTTCGCACCTCGGCGCCACCCTGGCGGGCGAAGAAGGGCTCGCTGGTGACGAAGATCTGCTGGACGTAATCGCTGTCGGCAAGGAAGTTGGCCACGGAAAGCGTTGCGGGGATTTGCCGGATCTGGCGGAGGTGGTAACGATTGATGACCCATTTCAGCCAGGTCGCCCCGGTTTGCGCGGCGACGGTGCGGCCTTCGAGGTCCTTGAAATCGTGGACAGGGGAACTCTTGTGGACCATGATGGCCTGCGGATCGTGCTGCATGGTGGCGGAAACGGCGACGAGCGGAAGCCCGTTGGAGTTCCATTCAAGGACCTGGTCGCTGGAACCGAGGCCGAAGTCGGCTTTGCCGCTGGCCACTTGCTGGGCCACGCTGCCGTATTGCGGCAGGGGCAGAAGGGTGACATCGAGTCCTTCCGCCTTGTAATAGCCGAGTAACTGTGCGGTATAGAAACCGCCATGCTCGGGCTGAGGATACCAGTCGAGTTGAAGGCTCACGGGCCTGAGGCCGTTGGGCAGAGCTTGCTTGCTGGAACGACACCCGGCAAGCAACAAAGCGAGAGCAACGAAGCATGAGAATGCCGACAATAAACGAATAGCGCGCGACCGAAAGAATGGCTTCATGAGGGATCCTTGCTCATCGGGATGATCAAGCGTTCAAAACGGGCGCAGACGCCTTTCTGTGCGCGCCGATCACGGCTGCAATGGCGAGGAGAGCTTCATCGGCGCCGCGGGCCGCGGCCAATTGCATTCCACCCGGCTGGCAGGGGATGGCGACAGCGGGAACGCCGGCAAGACTGAACGGCGTGGTGTATCGCAGAAGGCGCTGACGCGTGTTGCTGTGATCGGCGCCGGCCGAGAGGCGCGCGACGGGTGCGCAGGGAAGCAGGATGAGTTCGCAGGTAGCGAACAACTCGTCCATGCGCGCGCCGAATTCAACATGGCGCTGGCGAAGATCGCCGATCTCGGCGGGCGTGATGCTGGCGCCCCAGTTCAGGCGTTCGCGGATTGCGGATTCGAAGCGATCGAAATGGCCGGTGTGAAGACCGGCAGCTTCCCAGGCCTGGATGGGCGCGAAGATCTCTGCGGATTGGGCCCACCAGGAGACATCGAGCCGGGCGGAGCGCAGGCCAAGGGCTTCCATCTCGGCGATAGTTTTTTTGTAGCTGGATAGGATGCCCGGTTCGCAGTCGTGAAGAAAGCCTTCGTCGACGATACCGAAGCGGGTGTAGGCGGGAGTGTAAGCCGGTTCGGAGGGAGCGAAGACACTGGCCAGCAGGGGTGCTTCCTCAAGGTCGCGAAAGAGCCATCCCATGGTGTCGAAAGATTGCGCGAGGTGGGCAGCGCCGCGCCAGTCGCCGCGCCCAAGTGAAGCGCGATAGCCGGCGAGGCCGCACAGGGCGGCAGGCACGCGAACAGAACCGCCGGTGTCAGTACCGATGGCAGCCACCGCCGAGCCCTCGAGCACACTGGCGCACGCGCCGGAGGAAGAGCCGCCGGTGAGCGCGCCGCTGTCGCCAGGCTGAAGGCAGTCGCCGAATTCCGGATTCTCGCCGGTGATGCCATAGGCGAGGGGGTGAAGGTGGGTCTTGCCGGTAATCACCGCCCCGACGGCGCGGAGCTTTTCAACCAGCCAGGAGTCCCGCGCCGCAATGCCGTTGCGATCGCGATAGAACTTGACGCCGCACGTGGTGGGTGCGCCGGCGAGGTCAAAACAATCCTTGACCGAGATGGGGAGGCCCCAGAGCGTGTCGCGGTCATCGCCGAAGGGCCCCCCTTCGCCTTTCGGCATGGCCTCGACGCGGCGGGCCTCAGCA
Source organism: Occallatibacter sp. (assembly GCA_036489245.1). Classification (GTDB taxonomy): domain Bacteria; phylum Acidobacteriota; class Terriglobia; order Terriglobales; family Acidobacteriaceae; genus Telmatobacter. The sequence goes on from DASXGD010000109.1 coordinate 4,548, forward strand.
CGCGTCCATTCCTGGTCCTGCCAGAGGTAGGTGTTTCTACCGGGATTCTGATTGGAGTTGGCAAGCGCCTGGTTGGCAATTCGCGAAGGTTGTGTGATTCCATTGGCAAGCGCGCTGCGCAGGGCTCGAATCGTGACGGGGACCGAGGTTGAGATCGTCGGGGGAGAAGCGGCCATAGGGTGATTGTAGAGAAGAATTGACGTACAAGAAAATGCGGGCCAGCGGCCGCTGATTTTGTTGAGCGCCGCCATTCGCTGCCGTGCTAAGTTCGGATATGGGAGTTGAATTGACAGCCGTGCGCCGGCCCGCGGGAAAGCGGCGGGCGGATCTGAACGCGGATCTTGGTACAGACTCAAGGGCAGGCCGCGATCCACGCGGTGACCTGGCGCAGATGGCGGCGCTGGCGGCATTTACGGTGCGATCGATGCAAACCAAAAGCCCGCGACCGTTCGGCGCGGCCATCGTTCATGGCAGGTCGGGCCGGTTGCTATTGCGGACGCTGAACGCGGTGAAGCAGCAATGCGATCCCAGCGCGCACGCGGAAGTGCGAGCCATTCGACTCGCTACTAAGCGGCTCAAAAAGCTTTCGCTGGCTGGATATACCCTTTACACCACGTGCGAGCCGTGCCCGATGTGCATGAGCACAGCGTTGTGGGCCGGGCTCGACCGCGTGGTGTATGGCGCGACGATTGCCGACGCAAACTGTCACTGCAACCAAATCCAGATTCCTGCGACCGAGGTGGCTGCGCGGAGCGATATGAAGTGCGTCGTGGAAGGGCCCATTCTCCGCGATGAATGCTATGCTCTGTTTACCCACCCTCGCATGCTGCGGGCATTTCGGCTGTGGTCGACTCGCAAGCGCAACTGATCTGCACTCGGCCCCGATTCATTTTTCCATGATGAGGTTCTCCCCATGCAGGACGGAATCGCAGCAGCACTGTCCCAGGTCATCGCCGATCCCGCGCGGGTGTTGACGGCGCCTGCGGTTCTTGACCGGCTGTCGCACGATTTCTATTGGTACTCGCCCATTCTGCGCCCGCAGCTGGCGGCAAAAAAAGGCGATGTGGCCGTGCAGCCGGTGAGCGCGGATGAGGTGCTGGCGGTGATGCGCTTTGCAGGGCAGCATGAGATTCCGGTCACGGTGCGAGGCGCGGGCACGGGGAACTACGGCCAATGCGTTCCCCTCCAGGGCGGCATCGTGCTGGACCTCTCGCTGATGGACAAGCTGGAAGAGATCACGGCGGATGGAGTGGCGGTCTGCCAGCCGGGATTGCGGCTGGGCGCGCTGGAAACGGAAGCGCGCAAGAAGGGCTGGGAATTGCGCATGTATCCTTCCACACTCGTCAAGGCATCGGTGGGAGGGTTTCTTGCCGGCGGGTCGGGCGGCATCGGTTCAGTGGCGCACGGGCAGTTGCGCGATTTCGATACCGTGCGAGGTTTCGAAGTGGTGACCATGGAAGAGGAACCGCGCGTGGTGATGCATGAAGGCGCGGCGGTTCACGAGATTCTGCACGCGTGGGGCACGAATGGGGTTCTAACGCGCATCTGGTTCGCGCTGGCGCCGGCGGTGGAGTGGGTGCAGTTCACCGCGGCATTTGATACGTACGAAAAAGCATTTAGTTTTGGCGAATCGATCGCGGTGGACCCTGGGTGGAACAAGCGCCTGGTTACGGTGTTCGAATGGCCCATACCATCTTTCTTTACTCCGGTGAAGCAGGTGGTTCAGGACGACAAGGCGCTGGTGCTGATCATGATCGCGAATTCGCAGGCACCGCACCTGCGCAAAGCCGCGGAGACGTCGGGAGGGGAAGTGACGTTTGTGGGGCCGTACGATGGGCCGCGCACGCAGCCTCTTCTGAGCGACTACACCTGGAACCACACCACGCTATGGGCGATGAAGGCGGATGCGGCGTATACGTACTTGCAGTGCGGGTTTTCGGCGACAGAGTGCCGGGAACAATTCAGGCGCCTGCGCGAGCGTTACGGCTACGAAATTCTCTTCCATATCGAGTTCATGAAGAACGGGGACGGCGTGGTGATTCCGGGTGCTATTCCCGTGGTCCGCTTCACGACTGAGGAACGGCTGAACGGTATGATCGAGTTTTGCCGGTCGATTGGTGTGTTTGTTGCCAACCCGCATGTGAACTACCTGGAGGATGGCGGGCGTTTTCGCGCCGACAACATTCAACTGCGCGCCAAGGAGAAATATGACCCGCGCGGGCTCATGAATCCGGGCAAGATGATCAGCTTCCATAAGGAGGCGGTAACGCGGTGAAGACCTGGATTCCCGATGCGCGCAACTTTGCATACCTGACGTGGAAACAAGTGGATGCGCTGCCGCGCGAAAGGACGCTGCTCGTGTTACCGACGGCGGCAATCGAGCAGCATGGGCCGCATCTGCCGCTGGTGACCGATACGCTGATCAATAACCTGCTTCTGGGCAAGGCGCTGGAGCGTTTGCCCTCGGAGATGCCGGTGTATGCGCTGCCGCCGGTCTGCTACGGAAAGAGCAATGAGCACATCGGGTTTCCCGGAACGCTTTCGCTGAGCGCGCAGACGTTTCTCTCGGTGGTGCGCGACCTGGGCTCGAGCCTTGCGGCCGCCGGCTTCAAGAAACTGGTTCTGTATAACACGCATGGAGGAAACACGTCGCTGGTGGATGTGCTGGCGCGCGATCTGCGCGCGGAGTTCGGGCTGCGGACGTTCTCGTTGTCTGGCTCCGGGGGAGCGGTATTTGAGGGCGTGAGCGCGCAGGAGCGGACGTATGGGTTTCATGCCGGTGAAATCGAAACGGCGTTCCTGCTGCATGCGACTCCGGAACTGGTGCACAGGGGAGAGTACACGTCGAACTACATTGCCAGAGTGGATCAAACGGAGTTGCTCAAACCGGAAGGGTCCGCGGCGAACTTTGCATGGTTGACGAGGGACATTGCCCCGAGCGGGGTTTTGGGCGATCCTGCGCCGGCGACAGCGGAGAACGGCGAACGCTGGTCAAACGAAGCAGCCACGCGCATCGCGGAGATCCTCGTGGCGATGTACAACTTCGAGCCGAGGCATGGTGCCTGAGGATGCCGTTGGTCGATTGCGGAAACGGGGTGCGGCTGGAGCGCGGCGTGGAATGCCGGCTGAGCGATGGCACGATACTGGTTTCCGATCACTATTATCCGGCCGGTGAAGGACCGTTGCCGACGCTGCTGATGCGGCAGCCGTACGGGCGCGACATTGCGTCGACGGTTGTGTATGCGCATCCTGCCTGGTTCGCGCGGCATGGCTATCACGTGGCTATCCAGGATGTGCGCGGGCGCGGCGGCTCGGGCGGCGAATTCTATCCGTTTCAGAACGAGGGCCGCGACGGAGCGGAAGCGATCGCGTGGCTGCGCGGACACCCGGCATGTAACGGCCGGATCGGGATGTACGGCTTTTCGTACCAGGGCGCGACACAATTGCTTGCGGCGGTCGAGCAGCCGGAGGGACTGGTCTGCATTGCACCGCACATGACGGCCGCGGACCTCTATCACGGTTGGTTCTATCATCACGGGGCATTGCGGCTGAGCTCAACGCTGGGCTGGGGAATACAGATGCTGCGCGAAAATGCGCGGCGGAAGGGTCTGCGCGAAGCGAGCACCAGGCTGGAGGTGGCCTGGACGAATATTCGCAACGAGGCTTCGCGGGCTCACTATGCAGAGCATCCAGCGATTACCAGTCCCGAATTGCCGAGCTATGTGCGCGACTGGATGTCAAATCGCGAGGCGGGCGATTACTGGTCAGGCCAGGACATCAGCAAGAGTTACGGGCGTATCGGGATTCCGGCGCTGCACATTTCGGGCTGGTTCGATACTTACCTTGAGGGTTCGGTCGCAGGCTATCGCGCGTTGCGAAAACACGCCGGGAGTGATTTTGCGCGCGACAATCAATACCTGATCGCCGGGCCGTGGGTGCATATTCCATGGGGCAACCGCGCAGGCGAAGTGGATTTTGGAGAGGCTGCAAACCTGAACACCGACGAGATTCTGCTGCGCTGGTTCAATCATTGGCTGAAAGATTCGCGCGAGTTCGAATCGGAGCCGCGGGTTCGCTATTTTGCGATGGGACCGAACGCGTGGCGCAATGCGGAGGAGTGGCCGGGAGAGGCAGGGTTTGCGTTCTACCTGCACAGCGCGGGTAGCGCGAACTCACGCAAGGGCGACGGGAGGTTGGCGACGACCGCTGCGGAGGGTGAAGAACCGCGGGGTGTATTTGTCTACGATCCGGAAGTGGCGGTGATGGCGCCCGGCGGTCCGCAGGCGCTGAGCGGGTGTTTCGACCAGGCCACGATGGAGATGGGAAACAACCTGCTGGTGTATACGTCGGAACCGGCGGCAAAGGCTATCGAGGTTTTTGGGCAGCCGCGCGTCAGGTTGTTCGCTGCGACTTCGGCGGCGCATGCGGATTTCACGGCCAAACTGGTGCGGGTGAAGACGGACGCGCGCGCGGAGTTTCTGTGCATCGGGATTGCGCGCAGTTCGTGGCTCTTTCGCGAAACGGGCTATGCGGCGGATGAGGTCCATCGATGGGAATTCACGCTGGAGCCGGTTGCGTTTGAGATAGCGCCGGGCGAACGATTACGCCTGGAGATCGCGAGTTCGGCGTTTCCGCTGTACGATCGCAACCCTTCGACGGGGGTGGCTCCGCAGCGGGCGGACAACTGGAACTGGGCGCGGTCGACGCAGCAGGTTCTGCACAGCGCGGAGCATCCCTCGTGTGTGTATCTGCCGGTGAAGGGAGAGCCGGGATGGTGACGACGCCCGCTTCCGTCACGGTTCCAGAGATTGCCTTGCAGGGAGTGAGCAAGCGGTATCGCAATGCGGCGACTGCGCTCGAGGACATTTCGCTGACAGTGCATCGGGGCGAGTTCGTGACGTTCCTGGGCCCTTCAGGATGTGGCAAATCGACGCTCTTGAAGCTTGTATCGGGGCTGAGTCCGGTGAGCGAAGGCTCGGTGTGCGTGAACGGCATGACGCCGGAAAATGCTCGCGAAATCATGAGCTTCATCTTTCAGGACGCGACCCTGATGCCGTGGCGGACGGTGGAGCAGAACGTCGGGCTGGGACCGGAACTGGAGCATGCGGCGCGCCCGTTGCGGAAGGAGCGGGTGGCCCGCATGCTCGAGTTGGTGGGGCTGAGCCAGGTTGCGCATCGCTATCCCCGGCAGCTTTCCGGGGGCATGAAGATGCGCGTTTCGATTGCGCGCGCGCTGGTGAACAGGCCACGCATCCTGCTGATGGACGAGCCCTTCGCGGCGCTCGATGAAATGACGCGGGACCGCCTGAATGAGGAACTGCTACGACTGTACACCGAACAGAAGTGGACCGTGCTTTTTGTGACGCACTCGGTGGCGGAGGCGGTGTTTCTGTCTTCGCGGGTGGTCATCCTGGCGGCGCATCCGGGGCGCATGGCTCACGAGATCCCCATCGACCTGGCGTGGCCGCGAACCGCGGAGACGCGGGAGTCGATGGAATTTGAGGAAGCGGTGACGCATGCAGCGCGCCTGCTGCGAGGAGTACATCACGGATGAACAAGCAGGCGGGGCTGGCCCTCAAAAGCGCGATGGTGCTGATCTGCCTGGTAGGACTGTGGCAGGCGCTGGTGAGTGTTTACAAGGTGCCGGCGTATATCCTGCCCGGGCCGCTGGCTGTGCTATCGGCGTTACGAGCGCGGTACCCATCGCTGCTGAATTCGCTCTGGATCACCACGGAAGAAGCCGCGGGCGGATTGCTGGCCAGCATCGTTGTGGGAGTGGCAGTGGCCATGGTTTTTGCGCAATGGCGCTGGCTGCGGCAGCTGTTCTATCCGTATACGATACTTCTGCAGACGGTGCCGATCGTGGCGATTGCGCCGCTGATCATTCTCTGGATCGGGGCTGGAATTCCTGCGGTGGTGGTGGTTACGTTTGTGATTTGCCTGGCTCCGATCATCGCCAACACCACTCAGGGGCTGATCAGCGTGGACGAGAATCTCATTCATCTGTTCATGATGCACAAGGCGACCCCGGCGCAGGTGCTTTTCAAATTGCGATTGCCGAATGCCATGCCCAACTTTTTTACCGGGATACGAATCTCGGCCGGTATCAGCGTGATCGGAGGCTTGACCGGCGAACTCTTCGCGGGTTCGGCACGCGTGGGCGAGGGCG
>DASXGD010000125.1:0-2235 GCA_036489245.1 Occallatibacter sp.
GTGCTGGCTTTTATCGGAGGAGTGGTTGGTGTGCCCGTAGCGGGTGGGGCCTTGCGCCTGCTCGCGGCCCTGGCTCCCCCCACCCTCCCGCGCTTGAGTGAGATTGCTCTCGACCGGCACTCCTTCCTCTTTACCCTCTCACTTTCGTTGCTCGCAGGATTATTTCTCGGATCCATCCCCATTCTGAAGTATGCGCGAAGCCGCATCATCGCTGTTCTTGGCGGCGCGTCCCGAACGGCAAGCCTGAGCCGCGAGCGTCACCGGTCGCGCAATATTCTCGTAGTGGCGCAGGTAGCCATCGCGCTGGTTCTGCTGGTAAGCGCCGTGCTCATGATTCGCACCTTCCAGCAATTGCGTTCCGTCGATCCGGGATTTACCGATGCGCCCCACGTGCAGACCATGCGCATCTCCATTCCCGACACCGTGGTCGCGGACCCCCAGATGGTGACCCGCATTCAAAACGATATCCTCGATCGCCTGCAGTCGATTCCCGGTGTAACCTCGGTTGGATTTGGCGGGGCCGTCCCCATGGAGGGAATCGAGCCCAACTGGGACCAGGTGATGGTGGAGGGCATCAGTTACAAGCGTGAGAACCCGCCCCTGCGTTTCTATAACTACGTATCTCCGGGATTCTTCCAGGCTCTGGGAACCCGCATCGTCGCGGGTCGCGATTTTACGTGGAACGAGATCTACGGTCTTCGCCAGGAGGTCATCGTCTCTGAGAATCTTGCCCGCGAATCCTGGGGGTCCCCCGCCGCCGCCATCGGCAAGCGTATTCGCCAGTTCACCAGCACGCCCTGGCAGGAAGTCGTGGGTGTTGTCGAAGACGTCCGCTACAGGGGAGTGGATGACCGCGCGCCGGCGACCGTCTATTGGCCCGCCATGATCAACAGTCCTTATGTTACCAGGACCATCGACGGGCCGCGCTTTGTCAGCTTTGCCATTCGAAGCGATCGTGCCGGCACGCAAGGCTTTCTTGCCCAGGTACAGCAGGCTGTGTGGTCGGTCAATGCCGGCCTGCCGGTGGCCTCGGTGCGCACCCTCCAGGAGATCTACGACCGGTCGCTGGCGCGAACTTCGTTCACGTTGGTCATGCTCGGCATCGCCGCTGCCATGGCGCTGTTGCTGGGCATCATTGGCATCTACGGCGTCATCTCGTACTCTGTCTCGCAGCGCGTCCGTGAAATTGGAATTCGCCTCGCGCTCGGCGCGCAGAAGAGCGAGTTGCGATGGATGTTCGTGCGCTCCGCTTTAGTTCTCACCGCGATTGGCGTGGCGATCGGCCTGGGCGCGGCTGCGGGATTGACGCAGCTGATGAAGTCGCTGCTCTTCGGGGTCAGCCCCATCGATCCATTCACCTATTTCGCCATTCCGCTGGTGCTGGGCATATCCGCGGCCGTCGCCAGCTATCTGCCGGCCTGGCGCGCAGCCGAGGTCGATCCCGTCGAGGCATTGAGAGCGGAATGAGGCAGGCGGCGCAAGAGTCCGTCGCCGAAAATCGTGCCCGATCAAAAACGTCGAAAACAATAGACAGAAATGGGTGCCTGCTGAACCGGGGTGGTCAAACAGGCACCCATCAACGAGCAACGTCCCGACACCCTCCCCGCGCCGCGACGGCGCCCGCGCATACAGCGGGTGATTCCACGCGCCCACTGTACTTTCTGCCAACTTGTGTCGTGCGGAAGACCCCACAAGTTGGACGATGCCATTGAGGATTCGTCAGCACCATTTTGCGGATGACAAAAGCAGACATTCTCGACGGAAACCGCACTGAAATCAGGCTCTTCCCGGCAAGCAACGGCAACTTGCCGGGAAGCCTCGACCGGGACCGATTTAGCCGTTCGATTCCGCCTCATCCGCGTGCACTGTGCGATAGCTGGCGTTGCCCTTCGACCATACGAGCAACAGAAGGTCGCGCCCCGCCGGGCCTTGGTGCACCTGGTTGGCGAACTCGCTCGCCGAGCCTGCCGGCTTGCGATCGACCTCCATGATCACGTCGCCCGGCTCAAGGCCCGCATCTTCCGCGGGGCTGCCCGGCCGCACCTGCTGGACCACGACCCCGTGCACCTGCTCAGGCACGTTGAAGTGCTGGCGAGCCTGGTCGTTGAGGTCTGCAACCGCCACCCCGATCCGTCCCTTGTTCTGGCCGCTCTCGCCTTCGTTGCTGGCTTCCTGGGTCTTGGCCTGGTACTGGCCGACGGTGAGGTTCACCGTCGTGGGCTTGCCGTCGCGGAT
>DASXGD010000127.1:0-7401 GCA_036489245.1 Occallatibacter sp.
CTCAGCTTGCTCCGGTTGGCCAGCAGATTCTCTTCCGCCACCTCCAGCGATGCGCGCGAAGTATCGATCCCCGTCACCCGCGCGCACGCCCGGGCCAGGTGCAGCGCGAATCCGCCCTGGTAGCAGCACACATCCAGGGCGCGGCCCCCATTTGCCCGGCTTGATGCATTCAGCCGCCGGGCCCATTCCGTCGCCGCCGCATAGTTGGCTCGCTGGTCGAGAAATGCGCCCGTTTTCTGGCCGGAGTTAGCGTCGTACAAAAACTCCAGGCCATTGAGTCGAAATCGCGTATGGGTGCGCGGCTCTTCGCCCTCGCGCGACCAAAGCGGGGCGGGACTCGGCGCGGACAGTCCTTCCAGTTCCCGCATCCGTGGATCGGGCCGTTCGAGGATAGCCGCCGGCGCCAGTGCATCGCGCAACACCCCGATGCAGGTATTTCGCACCTCGGGGGAATCCAGGCCTTTGGCAAGCAATTGGAGAATCACCAGGTCGCCGTACTGGTCCACCACCAGCCCGGGCAACTCGTCGGCTTCGCTGAAGACCAGGCGGCAGGCGTTGGTTTCCTCGCTGAGAAGTGCCCTGCGCCGGTCGATCGCAACCCGAAGCCGCAGGGCCAGCAGCCGCAGCCACTCTCCTTCATTCACCGCTTCCCGCGAGACCATCCGCAAGGAAATCTGCGACACAGGGCTGTAGAGGGCCGTTCCCAGCAGGAGTCCGCGGCTGTCCGCCACCGGGAGCAACGCTGGCGCGCGTCCGTTCTCTAGGTCAATCGATTCGATGTCGGATGCATAGACCCAGAGATGGCCGCTTCGCAGCCGGTCTGCGGCCCGGCGGTTAATGCGGGCGCCGGCAGGCGGGGAGGCCCCGGCCCCGGTCGGTTCGGGATTTCCTTTGGAGCCGCGAGGTGTTGAGATTTGAGCGGGCGGCGGTCGGTGGGTGGTCGATTCAAAAGGCGCCTCGGGCTTGTCCGCCCTGGGCGCCTTCTGTTTCTCTGTGGATTGCGGATTGCGCGGCTTGGTCATAGCTCCTTCACGTAGGTCAACGCGCCGGGAGCTGCGGTCGCGGAGTCCCTACTTCACCTGCAAGGTTTCCAGGTAACGGCTCAGGTTGGTGGTCCTGAGGTCGGTCTCCTGGGGATTGGTCTTGCTCAACTTCCCAAAGATCTGTCCCCAGACCGGCATATCGGCCGAGCCATGCGCGTTCAGCTCGGTGCCGAACCGCATCACCGAGACGACGTGTGTATCAGGGTACTTGCCATGATTAGCCTTTGCCAACACGGTCAGGTCCGTCGGCGGCTGTTTCAGCGCGCTGGCGGCGGGTCCATTTCCCCGGCCGTTCACGCCGTGGCAGGGAGCGCAATAGCTGGTAAACATCTGCTTTCCATCGGTCGGATTGGTTTTATTGACCTGAATAATCATTTTCCCGTTCGATTGATCCGCAAAGCCGACGGCCAGCGCAAAACAGGCGGCTATGGCGAGAATTACAAAACGCTTCAACATAAATCCCTCGGTTCTGGACTCTGGTCCGAACGAGACTCTACTCCTGATCGAGGGTCCTCCGGCTGTGATGGCGGATACACCGCAGAGAGCCTTAACTCAATGATATAAAGCGCGTTCTGGCTTTAGATTCATCGTCAAAGCAGCCTGGTTTTCTTTAATCATTAAGCGCCTCCACCCCGACGCCCATCTCGCCGTTCTGTTTCTCGGTGCTGGACGACGGCGTTCCCTGTTGAACAGAAGCGGCCTATAATAAAGCATGGCGACGGTCGATCATCCTCCACCGGTTCATCATCCCGGCGATCCTGGGACGGCGGACCAGGATGCGGTTGCGTTGCACGATCAGGAGCCGTCGAGCCCAGCGCCCTCCAGTCAAGATCCGACCCCGGTTTCCCCGTCTCCCAAACCGGTGATCACCCAGCAAATGATCGACCAGCGTTTTGAAGCTCTCCTGCGTCAGGTCCAGGCCAACCGCCCCAGCGAAGACGTTTCCCTCATTCGCAAAGCCTGGGAATTCTGCGTCCAGCATCACGCCGGCCAGATGCGCGCCTCCGGCGAGCCCTACATCATTCACCCCCTCGAAGTGGCGGAAGTCCTGGCCGAGATGAAGCTCGACGCCACCGCCATTGCCGCCGGCCTGCTCCATGATTCGGTCGAAGACACGCCCGCCACCAGCGAAGAAATCAACGCCGGATTCGGCGACCAGGTAGCGCACATTGTCGAAGGCGTCACCAAGATCGACAAGATCCAGTTCGCCAATCGCGAAGACCGCCAGGCCGAAAACGTGCGCAAGATGCTGCTGGCCATGGTCACCGACGTGCGCGTCGTGCTCATCAAGCTGGCCGATCGCCTGCACAACATGCGCACCCTCGAACACCTGAAGCCCGAGCGCCAGGAGGCCATCGCCCGCGAAACCATGGATATCTACGCGCCCCTTGCCCACCGCCTGGGCATGGGCAAGGTGCGCGGGGAGCTCGAAGACCTGGCTTTTCGCTATACCGACCCGGTGAGCTATGAGCAGATGACCGCCGCCGTCGAAGCGCGGCGTATCGAGGGCGAACAGTTTTTGCGCGCGGTCGAAGACACTCTCGTCGAGCAACTCCGCGAAAATAATGTCGAGGCCCGCGTCGAGTGGCGAATCAAGCGCCTCTATTCCATCTACCAGAAGATTCAGCGCGCCAAGATCAGCTTCGACCAGGTCTATGATTTCCTGGCCGTTCGCGTGATCACCCAGGATGTGAGCGCCTGTTATGCCGCGTTCGGTCTCATCCACGCTCTGTGGCGCCCCGTTCCCGGCCGCATTAAGGATTTCATCGCCATTCCCCGCGCCAATCGCTACCAATCCCTGCACACCACCGTGATGGGCGACGGCGGACACCAGTTCGAAGTTCAGATCCGTACCGAGGAAATGCATCGCATCGCCGAAGAAGGGATCGCCGCTCACTGGAAATACAAAACCAAGGACGGCACCGTCACCGCCCGCGACGAAGAGCGCCTCAACTGGATCCGCCAGCTCGTCGAATGGCAGAAGGAGATGACCGACCCCAACGAATTCCTCTCCAGCCTGAAGATGGACCTCTATCCCGACGAGGTCTACACCTTCACGCCCAAGGGAAAGGTTGTGGTGGTACCGGCCGACGGCACGCCGGTTGACTTTGCCTACACCATCCACACCGAGGTGGGCCACACCTGCGTCGGCGCCAAGGTCAACAGCCGCATGGTCCCGCTGCGTACCAAGCTGCGCACCGGCGACATCGTTGAAATCGTCACCCAGAAGGACCACAAGCCCAGCCGCGACTGGCTCAGCTTCGTCAAGAGTCCGCGCGCCCGCAACAAAATCAAGCACTGGCTCAATGAAGACACGCGCCGCCGCGCGGTCGAAATCGGCCGCAAGCTGCTGGAGCGTGAAGCGCGCAAATTCAAGGTGCCCATGGGCCAGATCGGGGATCAGGACCTGGGCCGCATCGCCAATGAATACGGCGTGGCCACCGCGGCCGATCTGCTGGCCACGCTCGGCCAGGGCAAGCACTCCGCCCACCAGGTCCTCAACAAGCTGGCTCCCGGATACGCCAATGTCGTCGAACCCGATCCGGCCGAAACGAAGACGCCGGGCACGGTCGAAAGCGCCATGTCCGACGCGGTGCGCAAGCTGCACCTCACCGGCTCAGACTCTCTCCAGGTGGAAGGCCAGAACGACCTCCTGGTCTATCGCGCCCGATGTTGCAATCCCATTCGCGGCGAAGAGATCGTAGGTTACGTGACCCGTGGAAAGGGCGTTGCGGTGCACGCCCGCAGTTGTCCCAACATTCAGAACCTGCTGTACGAAAGCGACCGCCGCATCGCGGTCGAGTGGTCGCGCGTAGGCGACCAGATTGCCGGCCGCCCCCAGCGCTATCCGGTCAAGATCACCGTGTTCTGCGACGACCGCGCCGGCATGCTCAAGGAATTGACCGCCGTCATCTCCGACGACAACACCAACATCCGCGGCGTCGATACCAAACAGTCTCCGGATGGAGAAGCCATGGTGGAATTCGTAGTCGAGGCCGAAGACCTCCGCCACCTGAACAAGATGGTTCTCGGCTTGCGCCGCGTCCCCGGCGTACGCACCGTGCAGCGCACCCAGAAGCTCTGACCAGTCACTTCCGGCTGGCAAAGATACACAATCTGGAAAACGGCCGCAGCGCCGCTTGAAAAGTGCATTGGCATTCCGGCTACGGGAGCGGGTCCGCCAACTCGAGACCGCTGGAAAGACCAAAGGGCAGGGCGGCGACCGCGCTCTCAAAACCGGTCTTTGGGTCGACCAGATAAAGACCAGGGTTGGCGGTGAAATCAGTCGCATACAGTTTGCCGTCCGGGGCGAACGCCAACCCCATGACAGTGCTGCTGCCCACCAGGTTGACAATCTTCGTTGCCGCGCCGGTCTCAGTGCTGATGCGATACAGGACTGCAGGTATATAAGAAGGTGAGAGGCTGCTCGTTTCACCCCACAGGTTCCCGTGACTGTCGAACGCCAGGTCCATAAAGAATTCCGGAGCGCCTGTTGGGCCGATCCGGGTAACTTCCCCGGTGACCACATTGACGGTGTAGAGCGAGTTGTAATTTGGGTCTGGGCCGCCCGTGCCGCAGTCCGCGAATGCAGCGTTCGGGTTACAATCTCCAACCGCGTATAGAACCCCACCGGGACCAAACGCCATGGCCATGATTGCGAGCCCGGGGACGGGTACACCGAACAGTGTGCCCAGTCCGGTTTTCGTATTGATGGTCGCAAGCTGCTGGTTACCGAAAAGGACCCCGCACATGCTAAACAGTGTCCCCGAGGACGACATCGCCAGCGAGGCGCAGCCCCCCGCATTAATCGGTCCGATGTCGGTGGTGGTAACCTTGCTGCCTTTCACTTCAATCCCCCACAGTTCCCCGGCTGGGTTAGGAGAAGAAGAAGTGGTGTAGAAGACGTTCCCTTTTTGACTGTCTTCAGCCGCCTTGAGAGCCTGGGGCGACGCGGCAAACGTGATTGCCGCCAGCGCGCAGGATACTAATAGTCTTTTCATGATCGAACTACCTCCTATCGAGAGATTTTTTGAGGCCACCGAAATCCAGAGGCGAGCATGTCGATCGTTGCGGCGCTGCGCCTGAGGGCGGGCTTGGCGTGGACGACCGGACGGCGCCTCCGTCAAAGAGCTAATCCACGTGTATCTCAGTGAACTGGCGTCAACAGAAAAGCAATTGCCGAGCCGTCAGGCTGAAACGCCGTCGCGGCGATCTGTCCCCGTTCATTGATGCCTCCGGGACTGCCGTCCAATAAAGGAGTACCAACAGGTACGAGATCGTTGAGATCGGTCATGATGCCGTTCTGCCAAACAAAATCAACAACGTTGCCGTCTGCTCGGTCGCCATCGCCGAGGATCTGGCCCTTCTGGTTGTTCCAGTCGGCCTCACTAAATGTGCCGCCGGGCAGAGTGCCGAGATTCTGCAGCGGTCCGCCGGTCCAGAGGTACGCGTAGAGGTTACCTGCTGCATCGCACGAAAATCCAACGACTTGGCCGGCGTTGTTGACGTGATCTGCGCCGCTACAGAAACCCCCGAGACCGCCGAGATCCAGGACAAAGTAGGTTTCCCCTTTCGGAACCCAGAGCACCGAGTGGAATTCCCCCGTGCCGGGCGGTGCGGAACTGCCGAAGTCCACATAGCCGACGATCTCTCCCTGATCGTTGATGCCCTGCGCGTAACCGTCGATGGCGTCGGGCAGGAGCGGCAACTGGGTAGTCTGGCCCTTGTACCAAACAAATGGGTTATACGCGGTGTCGCTATACGCCGTGCCCACCACCTGGCCTCGGTCGTTAATGCCAAAAGCATCAGCAGAGGAGTAGCCCGCAGGGATGCCGAGATTGGTGGGGCTGCCCTGGTTCCACAAGACGGGGGTCTGCACGATGTTGCCGAGATTGTCGAGGTTGTTGGCAACCCCAAAGACCAGCTTGTTGTTGTTGAGGCCGAAGGCGAAAGCCCCAGGCCAACCGCTGAGCAAAGGCAGCGGCTGGAGTACTCCGTGTTCCCAGCTGAACGCGACGGCTGTTAGATAAAAGTCGTTCGGACAGCAAGCTCCGTTGAAGGAATAGCCGGCTACGGCCCCACTATTGTCGACGCTTCCGACGACCGGCAGGAACGAGCTTTGTTCGCCGGGCACCACCCCGACCTCGGTGACGGTGTAACGGACGTCGCGGTTGCTGTCATTAATGTTCCCTTCAACTGCGTGAGCCGAGTTTTGGTGGCGAGGCCCGACACCCCCTGTGTACGGCCTATGGCCAGGCTGAGCCTTGTTTTCCTGGTTATTCTGCGCTGCCGTCCAAACTGGAATAGCGATCACGGCGAATAGACATACGGTCATCCACATCGGGGTGCGGAATTTCATGGGATTCTCCTTTGTCTCTCTTCGTTGGTGGAATTGCCTTAATCGTCAGTCGTCCTCGTCCTCGGCCTGGTAGATGAAGCCGTGGGTCGCGAAGTTGACATCGACGTACCACCCCACGACCTCCCCTTCATCATTGATTTGGGCAATGGCAACGACACCCTGGCCGGCAGCAGTTCCTTCGCCGGGCACGTCGTAAGTGGTGATCCTTCCGTGTCGGGAGCTAACAAAGCCGTGGCTCACGGAATTCGCGTCGGTGTAGTCTCCCGCCGTGGTGCCTTCCAGGTTGGTCGCATAGGCAAAGGTGCCCTGGCCTGCCCCCGTCCCCGCACCGGGCACGGCAAATCCGACGTAGGTGCCATCACTGTAGCGGATGAACGCGTGGGCCACGCTGTTGTTATCCACGCTGACTACCGGAATCGTGCCTGCGTCGTCAATCGTCTCGCCGGCAGTGCCGCTTCCCTTGGTCGTGCCTGCGTCCGGCGCATCGAAGCTGGTAATCGCGCCTTCGGGATCGCGCACGAAGCCGTGATTCACGCCGTCGGCTGTCAGATATCCCCCTGCGATCGTGCCAGCCCGAGTGATCCCGCTCGTGTCTCCGAACGTGGCCACGCTGCCTGCCGGATCGAAGCTGGTGATGTGTCCATCAGGAGAGCGCACGAAGCCGTGAAACACGTTGTTCTTATCGACATAATCCCCAGCGACCGTTCCACTGCGATTGATCGTCAGGGGAAGAGGGAGGATGACCAGGGGAGAATTGACCTGGGGTATGTATGGTCCCGCGCCGGGCACGTCGAAGGTGCTCAAGCGGCCGTCCTCGTCGCGCAGGAAGCCGTGATACACGCCATTGGCTTCGAACGACCACCCAACCACCGTTCCTTCGTCATTGATTCCGAAGGCTTGCGTACCCGCTGCCCCCGGAATATCGATGGTGGTGTATTTGCCGTGGCGGCTTCGTATGAACCCGTGCGACACATTATTCGCATCAACGTAGTAACCGAC
>DASXGD010000185.1:0-11214 GCA_036489245.1 Occallatibacter sp.
TCCGGCTTAGGTTCCTTCTTCTCCCGCTCGGGATAAAGCATGCCCTGTACCATCGATTCTGTCTGGCGAACAGAAAGCGAAAGTGTGACGACTTTTTGCGCCGCCTTTTCAAACCCCGGATGATGATTCAGGGCCAGCAGCGCCCGTGCATGGCCAAAACTCAATTCGCCCGACTCCACCCGCGCCTGAATGCTCACCGGCAACTTCAGCAGCCTCATGAAGTTAGCCACCGTAACGCGGTCTTTTCCCGTGCGCGTCGCGATCTGCTCCTGCGTCATGTGGAACTCGCTCGACAGCCGCTCGAAGGCCCGTGCCTGGTCCATGGCATTAAGATCGGCCCGCTGCAGGTTCTCGACGATCGTGATCTCCATCGCCTGCTCGTCCGAAACCTGGCGCAGAATCGCCGGAATCGTCAACCTGTTCGCCAGTTGCGAAGCCCGCCAGCGACGCTCCCCGGCGATCAACTGGAAGCGTCCATTACTCTCCGGCCGCACTAGGATCGGCTGTACCACCCCATTGGCAACAATCGATGCAGCCAACTCCGCCAACTCCCCCTCGTCTACCTGCGAACGGGTCTGGAAAGGATTGCGATCGATCATATCTACGGGGATCTCCCGAGGCTTACCCCCACCCCCCTCGGGACTCGATTGCGCTGGCTCAACCGGTTGAACGCGCGGTAATAAGGAGTCGAGGCCTTTGCCTAAGGCGCGGCGCTTAATGTCGGGGGCGGCGATTGTCATTCCTCTAATCCCTCTCCGGGGCAAGTTCGCGCTCCGGAACGTTCTATGTTCTTGCCTCATTTGGGCGTTCGTCTGTTTGCCACGTAACGCACCCCGGCAGGCGGTTCTAAGCGTACGGCCAGAAACGTATCTCACGGCCCCTCGGCTTTGGAAGCGATTCGGCCGCCTTACGCGCTGCAGCTTTCGGGCTCTCGATCTGGTTCCTCGTTAGGTATTCCCCGGCCAATTCAAAATATGCCTCCGCCCCCCTCGATCGTGCGTCGTAGAGCGCTACCGGCTTGCCGTGGCTGGGCGCTTCAGCCAGGCGCACGTTACGCGGGATAACGGTGCGAAAAAGGCGTTCTTTGAAATATTCACGCAGGGTTTCGGTCACTTGCTGTGCGAGGTTGGTTCTGTCGTCGTACATAGTCAACAGCACGCCCTCAATACTCACATCCGGGTTGAAGGCAGCCCGCACTCGCTCGAGAGTGGAAATGAGTTCGGAGATCCCCTCCAGCGCAAAATATTCGGCTTGCATGGTAACAATGAGCGTGTTTGCCGCGGCCAGGGCATTCAAAGTGAGAAGGTCCAATGCAGGGGGGCAATCCAGAATGACAAGGTCATAGGCCTCTTGGATAGGAACGAGCGCGGCCCGCAGGCGCACCGCTCTGTCGTCGACGGCGGCCAGTTCCACGTTGGCCCCGGTTAGATTCTTCGATCCGGGAAGCAGGAACAGGGTTTCGATCTGTGTGGGCAGGATTACCTGATCGGCAACAGCAAGTCCCATGAGTACGTCATATACGGAATGGCGCGCGTCGTCGCGCTGGAAACCCATTCCTGAAGTCGCGTTCGCCTGGGGGTCGCAATCCACCAGAAGGACTTTGAGTCCCTCAAGCGCAAGGCACGCACTGAGGTTGATTGCGGTCGTTGTTTTGCCCACACCACCCTTTTGATTTACGATCCCGACAATTTTCCCCATGGCATTTCAGACTAACGGGAAAGCCGACCGTCTTGATAGAGGTTCCGACTGTGGAGAACGCGAGAAAGCTGTGGAAAGCGCCATGAGCGGCTCAGTGACGGCCTACCTATCTTGTTGATCCACTGTGCCTTGATTCTTCGATTACCGGTGGAGAGGGAGATGAACAGCCGATTGGCTGCGGTGGAAAACGTGGTACCCCTTTCAGTCCAGACGGTCAGCAAGATCCATTAATGTTCCACGTGGAACAAAAGTTCAGGGGTCTACAGAAACCGATGTAAATGTTCCACGTGGAACGCTATTTGAGGGATCACCAAACTCCGACTGCTCAAGAGCCTGCGCTCAATTGTCCCATCGCGATGATCCCGTCAACGCTTAAAGGTAGCTTTACATCCGTTTGCCACGTGAACCCATTGCAGACAGCCTTCTGAACTGAGTGGAGTTCGGATCTTGTGGTCATGATCATGATCCAGCCCGCAAACGACACGCGGTGCGAGGCAGCCAAGACGGCGGTTTCCATCCGGTCGACTGCTCGGAGAACCACGCAGTCAAAACCGGCCGTCAGATTTTCCGCCCGATCTCCATGCACGGCGGCAGTAAGCTCCACGGTTCGAATAGCCTCCCTGAGAAATGCGGCTTTCTTATTCTGGGACTCTGCCAACGTGACAGAAATCTCCGGCCGGCAAAGGGCGATTGGGATTCCTGGAAATCCCGCGCCCGAGCCGAAGTCAAGCAGCGTCCGAACCCCTACGGGTACGGCCGCGGCACACGCGATCGATTCCAGAAAATGACGGGAGACGATCTCTTCCTCATCTCGGATCGCTGTCAGGCTAGTTCGGCCGTTCCAGCGGACGAGAAGTGATAAGTACGCACTAAAACGGCCCTCAATGGAGGCGCTGAGTGTCGGAAGACCTTCCCGCATCAGGAGCGCATTGAGCCGGCTGACGGCGGTCGGCCCTTCGGACGGCGTGGGAGTACCCGGGGGAGGGGTCATGCCGGAGTCACAGACTCCTCCACGTTCCGGGGTTGCCACGTTGAAGCCGCTTCTGTGAATGCCGAGAAAATGGCGCGAGAGAAGGCACTGCTCGTATAGGTTCGCTCGGGGTGCCACTGAACTCCGACAACGAAATGTTCTTTGGAGTCCAATTCCACTGCCTCAATCACACCATCGACGGGGCAGACCGCCGTAATACGAAGATTGTCTCCAGCGATGCGGAGAGCCTGGTGGTGGCTGGAATTCACGTGGACCAGGTCTCCGCCATCGGACGCGAAATTGGCAAGCCGTGAGCTTGGCAAAATCTTGACCGGGTGGGCCTCTCGCACATCACGGCCCGGGGCGTGATCAACTTCGGCCTTTCCATTCTGCTTCAAATCCTGGATGAGGGAGCCGTTACGCCAGACATTCAAAGCCTGAACGCCATAGCAGATGGCGAGGATTGGCTTGTGCAGGTTGAACCCATCCTGAAGCAACAATTCGTCGACAGCGGCCCGGGCTGGATCGGGATCGTTGCAGGCGGGAATTCTCGATTCGCCGTATGCCTGGGGGTCCATGTCGTATCCGCTCCCCGGCAACAAAATTCCTTGCACGTTTGCAAGCAACCGCGCAACGCGATCCTGCCGTTCATGCAAAGGAATGACGGTTGCGACCGCTCCCGCAGACTGGATTGCGGCAATGTACTGGGGAAGGGATCTTTGGTTATAAGCAGTGTCTCTGCTGGTGGGTTCGGGAATGGCGATGCGGGTGGTCATGGATTCCCAGTGTAAGCCGATACCGGGGGAGTGGGATAGCCCTTTTCAAGGGCTTTCGGGGGATCATGCGCTACTGACTTTCGCGGCGCTTCCGCTGTCTGGTTGAAGCCCCTGCTGCGAGAGATTACCGAGCATTTCGGCGATTATGAAGCGCAGACGTTCTGTCAATTCGTCCGCCTGGCGGAGGGTCATTCCGTGGGTTTCGATCGGCTTGCCGACCGTCATCACCAGTTCGCCTGGAAAGAAGTGCCGGGTATGGATAGGGAGGAGATCGTATCCGCCAGTAAGGGCTACGGGCACCAGGGGTACCTGTGCCCGGATGGCCAGAAAAGCGGCACCCGCCAGAAAGGTTTGAAGATCGCCATCGGGGGTACGGGAACCTTCGGGAAAAACGAACAGGGGCATGCCCGCGCGAAGGGCCTTCACTCCGGCTCCAAGGCTGGAGAGGGTTGCACGGGAGTTTCCGCTATCGACGGGGATCTGACCAGACCGATTCAGGTACCAGCCGATGAACGGCATGGACCAAAGCTCTTTCTTTGCCAGAATTCGAAACTGGAAGGGCAGGGCGGCAAATATGACCGGGGTATCCATATAGGAGGTGTGATTGGCCGCGTACACGGCGACTGGATACTGGCCAAGATGCTCCCGACCGCGGATGGTAAGCCGGCCCCCAGAAATGCGAACGCAGGCGCGAGCCCAGACGCGTGCGATGCGATGCTGCGTTCGCCCTGTCTTCGCCACCAGGGAAGCCAGAAGCGCCAGAGTTCCAAAAACCGCGGTGGCGAGAAAAAACAAGGGCGCCTGGAGGAGGTTGGTGCGCCAGCGGTGAAATCGGGGCAAAGGGTGGGGGCGGGGGCTCATGCGGAGGCTTCCTGCTTATGTTCGATATTGGACATAAGAAGGGAGCGCGCTTCCCCAACCAGGTAGACCGAACCGGAGACCACGGCTACGCTGTTTTCGGCGAGGGGTTTCGCGGCCACGAGGTCAAGAGCCTCGGTGACGGAGCCGGCGACGAGAGCCGGGGTGCCCGTGGATTGAGCGGCGACCAGGAGTTCTTCAACCGGCGTGGCGCGCTGACTCTGGATGGGCGGAAAGACTACTTGCTCAAACAACGGGAACAATATCTGGGCCAGCTCGTCGAGGGGCTTGTCGCGCAGGCAGGCGAAGACCAGGGTCATCGGGCGCGCCTCATCGGGGCCCAGCGCATCGCGCAAGCCGGCGCGCAACGCCCAGGCGCCTGCCGGGTTATGAGCCACGTCGAGGATCCATTCGATACCACGGTTCTGGACGCGTTCGAGGCGCCCCGGCCAGCTGGTGGAGCGGACGCCGGCCGCGATGGCCTCGGGCGTAATATGGAATCCGTGGTGCCGGCGCAATTCAACCGCCGCAGCCAGGGCAAGGGCCAGGTTGCGGTGCTGATGGGCGCCGAGCAGGGGCGAGGCTAGTTCGACAACCGACCCCAGGATTTCGACCGGGTAGGCCCGGCCGGCGGGCGCGGCCATGTGAGGCATGTAGGGAACGGCGCTGACGGCGCGCACGTCGAGTTCCG
The DNA here is from genome assembly GCA_036489245.1 of Occallatibacter sp. Lineage (GTDB taxonomy): Bacteria > Acidobacteriota > Terriglobia > Terriglobales > Acidobacteriaceae > Telmatobacter. Next base: position 4,994 of record DASXGD010000185.1, read on the forward strand.
TGGCCACTTCTGCAAGCACCCGGCTGGCCTCGGGGTGCTGGGGAAGCGTGACGAGCGTGCCATGGGGGCGCAGAATACCCGCTTTTTCGCGCGCGATGTCGGCGATGGTGGAACCGAGCCATTCCATGTGGTCCAGGGAAATGTCGGTAACGACCGAAAGCAAAGGGTCGACGATATTGGTGGCATCGAGACGGCCACCCATTCCGACTTCGAGCACCGCGATCTCGACGCCCGCCTCGGCGAAATACGCGAATGCAAGGGCCGTGAGGCACTCGAAGAAGCTGGGGATCTGGGGCAGGCGGCCTGCGCGAACGAGTTCCTCCGCGGTGTCGTGAACGCGGAAGAAATGGCGGCCGAAATCATCGTCGCTGATCAGGGTGCGGCCGATCCGGATGCGTTCATTGACACGCTCGAGATGGGGCGAGGTGTAGAGACCGGTACGGACACCCGCTTCGGTGAGGATGGACGCCAGGGTCGCCGCGGTCGAGCCTTTGCCATTGGTTCCCGCGATCAGGACCGACGGAAAGCGGGATTGAGGATTACCCAAAGCATGGAGCAAGACGCGAATCTGATCGAGCGAGAACTTTCGCCGCGGCTGACCCGGCCTGGTGAAGAGCTCGGGCGCCATGGCGTTCAGGTGATCGAGGGCCGCGGCGTAGGACATGGATACCTTGAGTATAGAAGAAGGCGAGACCGAGCCAGGTTTCAGGCGTCAGGTACGAGGCCGCGATTGTGTTACCGCGGCCCGAGATGGTGGCCCACCCTGCGACCATGAAAAGACAAACGCGGATCCTTCATCGGTCGCCGCGGCGACCTCTTCAGGACGACAGTGCTTTGGTGGGAGCGAGGCGTTGTTTTCACCGCGGCCCAGTCTGGATTTCCCACGGCATGACAAGCCGTCCGATTCCGGAAAAAAACGTGAAAGACGAATAAAAGAGAAAAGACTCCCAAAACATGGCGGAATGTAACAAAAATGCTGTTTCAAACGGCTATGTTGGCTCGTAAAGCATTTGGATTCAATCATGCAATTCTATAAATCGAAATTAAATGCAAATCTAAAATGTTTATTTTTTTAGGGGGGAGGGGGGTGGGGGTCAGGACATGATAGCTTGCTTTCTTCCTGATGATCCATTTGCGGGCATTGAGACTCGGCTGGACAGCGGCCCATTGCGGAAGTTTGTAGTGAAAAGACAAAGTCTGCTTCTCCAGATCCCTGGACCAAGTGTGCGCTCGAGGGCGGCTATTTTCTGCAAACAGAAACGGACGTCAGAATTGATGCGACGTCACTGGGGACGCCAGTGAGCCGCAAGGACGGGCACGGAGCACGAAGTTTGTCTCTTTGCACCAAGCGTGGACAGGGCAAGGGGGCTAGGATCCTTCGATCAGGGATTTCATGAGCCCGGAAGAGTCGGCCGTTTTCACAAGGCGGATAAAGGTTTCGACTGATGGGTCGTAGTTACGTACCGCAGGTTTCGCGGCTGCATCCGAGTAAGAAAGCACCTTGAGAGTTCCTTCGTCGTCGACCACCCAAATAGTATTCGCCCATTTGTCGAATAACCCGGCTGGATAGGGATCGGAGTTGTCACTTGAAAATCCGGGAAGCAGGGAGGCCGCTTCATAAGGGGTTGGCAATCGCCAACTAAAGGTTTTTCCCTTGTGTTCGAGGGCCTGGGAGTAATCCGCTTTCATGGCGAGATCCCCTTCCCAGAGCAAGCCGAGAGCGAGGTCAATTACACATTTTTTTGGTTTTTTGAATTCATCCCCGTAGGAAGGCTTGACTGACACCCTTTCCAGCAGGAAGGGGCCCATCCAGGGGATCGATTTGTCCTCTATTTCGGAACGCGTGGAGTGAAGAATTCCATAGCCATATGCGGTCACGATCGATCGAACGCCCAATTTCGATAGACCGGAAGGGTCTCCATGAACTCGCGCGTCCTGGATGTCGGAAGCAAGGCCGATATACCGCGAGGTTCCGTCGCGGCGATATTGGCGCGTGTTGATCATGTCCCACCAGAACCTCTTCATCTGGTCAGTCCACGGGCCTTTCGTGTATGCCGAAGGGTCATCAAGGAAGCCCACGATGAAGAAGTACTCCATCAGCGAGCGGTGCGAGAACTTCAATTTTCCTTCGCTGTCGCGATTGAGCAGCGACCGGCCGCGCATCTGCCAGGATTCGAGAGGGATGTTCAGATCATGGGCAATGGCGAGGGCCTCTTCAGGAGCTATCTTCTCCGCACCTCGCTGCTCGCGCCGGGAGTAGATATCGCGGGCGAGGGCGATGGAAAAGCGACGGAGAGGATCGGGTTCGACCAGGGGTTTTTCCCGAATGAACCAGGCTTCCGTCATCGTCTTGTACAAACTGGCTGCATTGCCGGCCCGATAGTTCCGGCTGATGAGGTCAGGGATGTGGGAGAGCAGCATGGGGCGCATGGTAAGGTCAGGCGCTTCGGCGACGATTTCGCGCGCGCGTCTGCGCTGATCGCGTTTCCAGAAAACGAACCGTTTGCAGATGTAGCGTTCGATCTGGGATTCAGAAAAGGGGGAGAGGTAGAGCTTGGAGAAGGCGTAGGTGCGGGACTGCCCGGCACGAATGGTGCCGATTTTGAGCAGGCCCGTTTCCTGGGGTATCTCGGCATCGGTTTCGAAGAACTGCGTGCGGCAGGTCATCAAGACGCGGGAGAAGTCTTTGGAGAGCTCGACAAGGGCGGCTACGCGTTCTTTCGAGTTGTGGATGGCCTTGGTGTCTTCGTCGAAGGCGTCGAGGAAGAGAACGGTGTTGCCTTTGTCGCGCACCGCTGCGATGATCTCGTCGGTCTTGGCATGGCCGAGGGGAACGAGCACGATCTTGTAGTCGCCGCGCTTTTCCCGGCCGTAGCGGGCATAGAGGTTCATCAGCAACGTGGTCTTTCCCATGCCGGAGTCAGCGAGGAGGATGAGGAAGCGCTGCTCGGAAGAAGGATGGAGCAGATTGCGGAGGGTTCTGTGGGCGGGTGAGCGCATGGGGGCGACGCGGCGGAAGTCTTCCTGTCCCGCCGGGTCGGTAGCCTGGCAGTCGGCTTCGACATAGTACTCGGTGGCGCGGATGAGATCTTCACGGGTATAGAGGTCGGCGCCCACGCGGCGTTTGAGGAGACGGTAGTCGCTCCAGGCTTGATATTTTGTGGTAACCCAGGGCAGGATCTTGGTGAGCCCGGCGCCAAGACTTACGGCGCCGGTGATGAGGGTCCATCGGGAGTGGAAGATCTGGAAGACCCAGCCGGCGGCGCGCGCCACTGCTTGCGTAAAGATGTGCGCGGCAGAGTCGAGCGAAACGAGCATTGGCGCCCTCGGCGGCTTGCGTCACATGATACCGCGGAGCCCTGTACGAGCATTTGCGCATTGCGCGGTGCCATCGATGACCACAGAAGGCAGGTCTCGGCCGCTATCGCGGACTCCGATGCGGATGACCTTGCAATCGAAGGGCAAACATTTCACGAGTGGGGGTTGTAGCCCAGGCCGGCGAGGACGCCGCGCATGTAGGCGAAGCTCTCAGTGACGCCGGGCAGGGGATCGTCGCCGTGGATTTCGTATTCGAGATCAACCCATCCCGGATAGTTGGTCTGGATGAGGGCCTGGAAGATTTCGCGGATGGGCAGCTTGCCCTGGCCTACAGCGACCTGGCTTTCTTTTTCGGTAAAACTGGCGAGGTCCTTGATGTGCATGTTCAAGAGGCGGGGGCCGACGGTGTGGATGGCTTCGACGACGTCGGTGCCGGCACGCACGCAGTGGCCTACGTCGATGCAGCAGCCCATGCGGGGGTCCATGGCGCCGACGACCTTGAGAACGTCGAGCGGCGAGGGGAAGATCTTGTCTTCAGGGCCGTGATTGTGGATGGCGAAGCGAATGTCGTATTGCTTGACGAATTTCTCGATGCGGGGGAGCGTGGCAGGGGCAGGATCGCCGGCGACGATGACCTTGATGCCGGCGCGCTGGGCGTATTCAAACTTGGAACGGATGTCTTCGTCTTCGTCCTTGGGGAAGTAGACGGTGCCGGCGGCGTGGAGCGAGATGGCGTTGGATTTGTAGTCGGCGAGAGCCTGGGCCTCGGCGGCGGGGTCCATGGGGAGATGGTCCTTGGTGTCTTTGCAATTGAGGCTGGCGACGTTGAGCTGCTTGATCCAGGGAATCATCTGGGCGCGGGTGAAGTTGCGGAAGGTGTAGGTGGCGATGCCCAGGCGCACGGGCGAAGGGGCGCCGGAGGCGGGCTTGGGCTGCGCCACCGAGATTGCGGGGGCGGCGCAGGCCGCGGCGGCGAGAGCGCTGGAGCGGACGAAGGTGCGGCGGGAGATGGTGTTCATGGCTTGATTGATGTCCTCTTAGATACAACTGCAAAAGCTGTTAGCTGTAAGCTTTTAGCTCTTAGCAAGTGCAAAAGCAAAAGCAACGGCAAAAGCAAAAGCAACCGCAGGTCCTTCGACTGCGGGCGGGCTACGCCCGCCCTTTGCTCAGGATGACAATTCAGAGGAGCTAAAAGCTAAAAGCTAAAAGCTAAAAGCTAATAGCTAAAAGCTAAGAGCTGAAGCTAGACCTTCGGTTCCCAGCCTTTTTCGTATTCGCGGGTCCAGCCTTTCATGGCCTGGGGGTCGTTCACGATCATGCCGTTGCTGGAGTTGATGACGAGGTCGCGCTTCATCTCCCAGGCAATGTTGGAAAGCTGAAGCATGGTGACGGCGACGTTGCCGATGGAGACCGGAGCATTGAGTTTGTCTCCTTTGCGGATGCCGGCGATGAAGTTGGCGAAGTGGGCGTCGGTCATCGAATCCCTGCCGACGAGGTCGTCTGAGGAGGTTTCACCGCCTACCTTGAATTCGTCAGTCTTCTTGCCTTTGAGGTCGTAGATTTCGTAGCCGTCGCGATCGACGAGGACGGTGCCGGTGGTGCCCTGGATGATGGAGCCGCGGTCGCGATTGAAGTGATGCATGTGGTTGCAGCACGTGCACTCCCAGGAGATGCACTTGTCTTCGTACTCGAAGCTGGTGTTGATGGTGTCGTAGAACTGCCAGTCGTCCTTGAAGGCATAGCGGCCGCCGGACGCGGTGATGCGGCTGGGGTAGTCGACGTCGAGGGCCCAGCGGCACACGTCGATTTCATGGGTGCCGTTGTTGAGGGTTTCGCCGGTGCCCCAGATTTTGAACCAGTGCCAGTTGTAGGGCTGCACGTTGTCCTTGTAGGGCTGGCGCGGCGCGGGACCCTGCCAGAGTTCCCAGTCAAGCTGCGCGGGAACGGGCGCGGGTTTGCCTTCGCCGATGGTTTTGCGCCCGTTGGTGTACCAGGCCTTGGCGTAGTAGGCGCGGCCGATGAGGCCATCGTGGATCTTCTGGACGATTTGAATGGTGTGCGGCGAGGAGCGCTGCTGGGTGCCCATCTGGACCAGCTTGTTGTATTTCTGCTGCGCCTTGACCAGGAGCACGCCCTCGGCGGGGTTGTGGCTGCAGGGCTTTTCGACGTAAACGTGCTTGCCGGCCTGGAGGCCGAGGATGGCCATGGGCGCGTGCCAGTGGTCGGGGGTGGCGATGGTGATGGCGTCGACGTCGGTTTTCTCGAGTATCTTGCGGAAGTCCTTTTCGCATTTGGGGGCGGTGCCCATCTGCTTTTCGGTGGCGGCGCCGAATTTGGAGAGGATATTGGAATCGACATCGCAGACATAGCCGATCTGGGCCGCATCCTTATTGGAGTGGAGCGCGGACAGGTGCGCGTAGGCGCGGCTGTTGAGGCCGATGACGGCGAAGTTGAGGCGTTCGTTGGAGCCCATGATCTGGCCGTAACTGCGAGCCGAGGACGTGATGGCCAGGCCGGCCGCTCCCGTGGCAAGTGTGTCGAGGAATTCTCTGCGGGTAACCATGTTTTCTCCATCCATCCCGTGTGATGCGTGCGAGGGGCTTCGAGTGAAGTTGAATGCTTTGCGCACGGTGAGGTACGCGAAAATGCGACGCAACTATGCTAATACGGACGCGCGGGGGATGGTGGGAGTCGAAGGAGATGTCGACGCCTGAACCGCGGGTCCTTCGACTCCCCTTCACTCCGTTCGGAGTCGCTCAGGGATGACAAACCAGGTAGGGATGGGGCCTCGATATACTCAGACTTCGGGGCGAAGATGCTTACAAGACGCTCCAGGTGGAGACTTCAGCTTTGCCCTTTAGCCAAGAGACACGCCGGGAATTTTTGAAGTCGCTGTCGCGGAC
>DASXGD010000233.1:0-8718 GCA_036489245.1 Occallatibacter sp.
TTGTTACGAGATCGTTCAATCTGAACTGTCTAAAGATGATGAACCGTGACACTCGCGTACGCTTGGTCCTGTTCAACCTCCATCTTGTCGGTGGACTAGTTGCGGGTCTGTTTCTGCTCATTTTGGGCGTGTCCGGGACCGTGCTCGCGTTCTCCGATGAAATCGACGCCTTCCTTCAACCATCGATTTTCAAGGTGACCCCACAAGCTCAGCCGCTTCCTGTAACACAGCTTGAAGCCAGCGCCGCTGCCGTCTTGCACCCCGAAGACATCATCGCAGTCTATGTCCCGTCGGTCAGACCGGATCGGTCGTATTGGTTTACCTTCATCCCAAGCCGCCACCGTCTGCCGCGACAGGTGTTTGTAAATCAATACACAGGGAAGGTGTTGGGAAACCTGAGTGTTGTGCGATTCACCGTGATAATGAAAGCCCTTCACAATGTGATGGCGTTCTCCTCGATCGTTCTGATGTTTCTCGCGCCGAGTGGTCTGTATCTGTGGTGGCCGCTGAAGCGGATCGGAATCAAATCTTCTGCTGGTTTTCGGCGCCTCTCATTCGATCTTCACAACTCCCTTGGGTTCTTTTCCTCACTTTTCATGTTCGGTTTTGTCGCCACAGGTGCGTATATGGCGTTTGAACGATGGACGGTGCCGATGACTATTGCGATGACTCAAAGCAAACCGGTGTGGCGAACCGTCGCTTCCCAGCCGAAGACCGGGGTTCAACCCATCTCCGCTGATCTCGCGTGTTCTGTCGCGCAGAACGCGTTACCTGGAGCGTCGATACTCTGGGTTTCCATCCCTCGTGAGCCGCGAGCAGTTTATCTGGTGAAGATGCGCTTCCCGGAAGATCACTCAGACAACGGTGGCAGCGTCGTTTTGATCGATCAATTTTCGGGCAATACCCTCGACGTTGTAAGTACGCGTAGCAATTCGGCACAGCGAGTTGTGGTTCTGAACCGCGCTATCCATACAGGTGCTATTGGCGGTGGCGCCGGACGCCTATTGGCTGCACTTGCTTCTCTAACGTTACCCTTGCAGGCAATCACAGGTGGGTGGCTATGGTGGACGAAACGCCGGAGCAGAAGCGGCTCGAGGACCGAGTAGCACTACCATCGTTGATAAAAGATGCGGGCCTCACTCATTCATGCCGTTCTGGGCGTGTGGTCCCCCGACTCGGAAGTTACACCTTGCTTCGGTTGCATCGGGCACCTGGCGATGGTCGTGGTGTTCGCGGCAGGTGAGAAGCAGGATGGATCGCTGCGCCCCATACACGTTCGCTCCGCCGCGGAGCACGCCGGCGGAGCGAAGCGGGAGCGCGCGGTCTCGCTCAGCCACGCACTCCACGCTCGTGAAAACCTCTCAATGGTTGAGCGTGAAGATCACATTGATCGTGGTCTCCACCTCGACCGGCTGGCCGTTCAACAGGAAAGGCCGATAGCGCCAGTTGCTGACCGCGTCCAGTGCCGCCCGCTGAAGCATCGGGTGGCCGCTCACCACGCGCAGGTTCTCGATTGCTCCAGATGCGGAGATCGCGGCCGCAAGCACCACCGTCCCCTCCACGCGTGCGGCCACCGCGATCGGCGGATAGATCGGAGTGGTCTTTGTGAGGAGCAGGCCGGATACCACTCCGGAAGAGAGATGAAGCGGGCCTTTGGGCGCCGCCGGGGAGACGGAGACGTGGCGCTGCCCCTGAAAAGCCTCCTGGGCCGCGGCGTTGGAATCGTCCCCACCCATGGGCAGGCCGTTCATAGTGGCCGGGGCTTCCGGGCCGGTGATTTGTGCAATGGTGATGGGAATCCTTCTCGGAGCGATGATCGTCGCGCCGTCCATCTGCGGCACGCCGCGAAATTTCTCCGTCGGCTTGGGCTGCGGAGCGGGTTGCGGCGCCGCCGGAGGACGCGGCGCCTCCAGCAGAAGGCTCAACGACTGCCGCGGCAACGCCTCTGGATAGATCAGAGGAATCAGGATCAGGGCCAGAAGAATCGTTCCGTTGAAGACGAAGGCAGCCAGCATCCAGCCGCGGCTGCGGGTGCGAATTCTGCCGTTGGATTCGAATGTGGAGTCTTCAAACATCGCTTGCCTCCCTCAGAAATCAATGCAGCGCACCGGCTGGGAGGCGAGAGCTTCTGTGCGCACGCCGAGCTCCATCCGCGCACCGCGCATCGCGCGACGAGCTGCAGATCAAGGCGCCGCGGCGGGGTCCCCGGCGACAGGTCTTCGTCGCTGGGGTGGGTCACCCCTCAGTCGAAGTACCGTCGCAGGGAATTCCGGGCTTCCGTTCATCCCATTCCGAAACACTGTGCTTGTGTAGACACCGCGGAACCGGCAAGTGTTCCCGCGCATGCGTGAATTCATGTCGCAGCAATTTGTTCCTGCACGCGGCAGAGGCATTGATTTACACTCCTGAGCATCGCCCCGAACACAACGGCGGAGAACTCCATGAGATTGTTTCGTCTGTTTGTTTTTGCACTGGCCGCATCGACCATCGCCGCCGCCCAGGACGCACCGGGGGCCAATGCCGCCCCCAATCCCGAGGCCACGCTCACCTACATCCATGCCGGGTGGGACACGCTGACTCGCTCCATGACCGATTGTCACTCCCTGGTCGACATCAAGGTCACGGCCAATCCCATCCTCTATCTGCCCGCCGAGGTGTCCGCGCCGCCCGCCGTCAGCGAGCTCGAGCAGAAGTGTCACGTCCACATCGTGCCGCTTCCGCGGCGCATTGAGAAGCTGGGCGACGTGCGTCCCGAAGAGCTTCCCGCCTCCGGCCTGCTCTATCTTCCGTCCCCTTACGTCGTACCCGGCGGCCGCTTCAATGAGATGTATGGCTGGGATAGCTACTTCATCCTTCTGGGACTGGAAGTCGATCATCGCGAGGCCTTGGCCAAAGGCATGGTGGATAACTTCCTCTTCGAGATCGAGCACTACGGCGGAGTGCTGAATGCCAATCGCACTTACTATCTCACCCGCTCCCAGCCTCCCTTCCTGACTTCGATGATTCGCGCCGTGTATGAGAATCCGGCCAGCTTCCCCGCCACGCCGGAGGGCCGCACCGAGGCGCGCGCGTGGCTGGAGCATGCCTACACGCTCGCCCTCAAGGACTACTCCACCTGGACGCGGCCCGAGCACCTCGCCGGCACCACCGGCCTGGCGCGCTACTTCGACTATGGCAAGGGACCCGTGCCCGAGATGGCCGACGACAGCACCTATTATCCCGACGTGATCCGCTGGCTGATTACCCACCCCCACGAAGGCGGCGATGGTTTTCTGGTCAAAGGCTCGGAACAACCCGATGCCGGCGAGGCCATACGGTTAAAGGAGACCAGTTGCGATGTGCATGTCAGCATAGTCTGCATGCACGCCTGGGCGGGCGGTTATCGCCTCAGCAAGGATTTCTATGTGGGCGATCGCGCCATGCGCGAGTCTGGATTCGATCCCAGCAATCGCTTTGGCCCCTTCTCCGGCGCCACCCATCATTACGCGCCGGTGTGCCTCAACAGCCTGCTCTATCGTTACGAGCGCGACCTCGAACACCTTGCTCACCTGCTGGGCAAGCCCACCGATGCAGCCCGGTGGGAGCAGCGCGCCAAGGCGCGTGATGCGGCCATTCACCGCTATCTCTGGCGCGCCAAAGACGGCGTATTTGCCGATTACGAGTTCGCTCGCGGCCGGACGTCCACCTACGCCTATATTTCATCGCTCTATCCCTTGTGGGCCGGCGTGGCCACGCGCGAAGAGGCCAAACAGGTCGTGGACAAGCTGAACCTGTTCGAGCGCCCGGGCGGCCTTTCGATGAGCAATACGAACTCCGGCCTGCAGTGGGACGAGCCCTTCGGCTGGGCGCCCACCAACTGGGTTTCGATCGCCGGCCTGGAAGCGGAGGGATTCCACGCCGAGGCGGCCCGGGTCGCACAGCACTTCGATGCCACGGTCGACCAGGGCTTCGCCGAGGACGGCACCATTCGCGAAAAATACAACGTGGTCTCCCGCAACGCCAATGTGCAGGTGAGCACCGGCTATAAACAAAACGTGATCGGCTTCGGATGGACCAATGCGATCTATCTCAAGAACAAGGAACTGATGCAGAAAGGCGCGCCGACCTCCTCCGGAAACTAACCCGGCCTCCCGAGAGACCTAGAGATCCGACCGCGGATCCCCAGTCCTGCACTGGCTCCGCTTTCCCAATTCGCTGTCATCCTGAGCGAGTTGGTCGTGCAGCGATCGACGCAGTCGGAGGATCTGCAGTTGCCTCTATGACAGCATCCGATTCGTGGCGATTTGAGATCGGCCGGCCTTAGTTTAGTGCGGGTTCTGGGAAGCTGTGTTCGATTGCCCGAAGCCTTGTAACAGGGCCTGACTTTAGTCGGGCCGCAAAGACCCCTTGAGAGGCCTGTGCTTAAAGTCGCCACTTTTTCGTAAAATCGGTAAGACGGTTGCGCTTCTGACAACCCATCGTCACAGCTCGGGGAACGCGCATATGATGAGTATCACTCCAACCGCACTTATCACCGGAGGAACGAGCGGAATCGGCCTGGCGACAGCAAGGAAACTGGCCCAGCTCGGGATCCATGTTTTGGTTGTGGGGCGAAACGCGGAGCGCGGCAAAAAGGCCGTTGACGCGATTCGCTCCGGAGGAGGCCAGGCAGATTTCATCTCCTCCGATCTTCGAGACGCCGCCAGCGCGCGCGAATTGGCCAGGAAAGCAATCGAACTCGGAAATGGCCAGATCGATATCCTCATCAACAATGCCGGGATCTATCCTTTCGGACCTACTCATGAAATGACCGAAGAGCAGTTCGACCGCGTCTTTTCAATCAACGTGAAGGCGCCCTATTTCCTCGTCGCTGAACTCGCCCCGCTGATGGCCGCCAGAGGCAAAGGCGCAATCGTAAATCTTTCCACGATGGCTGCGGATTACGGAGCACCCGGGATGAGCCTTTACGGCTCGAGCAAGGCCGCCATCAATCTCTTGACAAAGACCTGGGCCTCCGAATATGGGCCGAAGGGGGTCCGTGTGAACGCAGTAAGCCCCGGGCCTACCCGCACAGAGGGTACCGATACCATGGGTGAGGGACTCGAACAACTGGCTGCCGAGGCGCCGGCAGGTCGTCCGGCAACAGCCGACGAAATTGCCGAGGCAGTTGTCTTCCTGGCCACAGACCGTGCCAGTTTCATTCACGGCGCGAAGCTCGCCGTGGATGGAGGGCGTACTGCCATCTAACACCAATTGACCGATCTGATCGGGTCACGGATTTCAGGAAGCCGTCGTGAGTGTATCAGGGCCCAACTTTGGTCCCGCCCTGAAGGCCGCACATTGATCTGGCCCCTGGAACCAGGCGTCCGCGCGTCTCCAACCACCCCTCCGCTTCCCACCGTGACCCAGAATTAACACCCGATTCATCACTCCGCAATGATCCGCGCATAGCTAGTTAAAGGCAGGTCTTTTCGTGATCTGCGTGGGCTCTCGTCGGATGCCGCACCGGCTTTCCATTCAAGAAAAATCACCCTCCCAATCCCCAAGGAGAACGCGAATGTTCCGTAGCCTCGCCCAGAAAGCAATGCTGTCTGGCTCCATCTTCGCCCTGATGCTGACGACCACAGGTCGCGCGCCCGCTGAGGACGACAGCACCAGCACTCCCATCAAGCACATCGTCGTGATCTTCCAGGAAAACATCTCCTTCGATCACTATTTCGGGACCTACCCCAACGCCCAGCCCAATACAGACGGCAGCCGCTATTTCAGGGGAGCTAAGGAAGGCACACCCCGCGTCAACAACCTGGTGAGTGCCGGCCTGCTCACAAACAACCCCAACGGCACCAATCCGTTCCGCATCGATCGCAGCAACGCCAACACCTGCGATGAGGACCACGGGTACGGTGACGAGCAGTTCGCCTTCCATGGCGGGCTCATGGATCAGTTCCTCAAGCACAGCTGCAACGACCCGAACATCGGGCCGGCCAGCACGCTCGGATACTACGATGGCAACACCGTCACGGCGCTGTGGAATTACGCCCAGCACTTCGCCATGAGCGACAACTCCTTCGGCACCACCTTCGGCCCTTCCACTCCCGGGCTTCTCAACCTGGTGGCGGGAACGACCTTTGAAGGCACGGTCACCAACGGCCTGCCGCCTACCGGTTTCATTGCCAACGCGGCCACCACGGGAGCCGTCATCAGCGACGGGGATCCCGCGTTCGACACCTGCTCCAACCCCAAGCGAGTCCAGCTCTCCATGTCCGGCCAGAACATCGGCGATCTGCTCAACAAGGCCGGCATTACCTGGGGCTCATTCATGGGCGGCTTCGCAAACTGCGCCAACGTGTCCACCGGAATTACCGGGCTGAGCACGGCCGATTACATTCCTCATCACGCGTTCTTCCAGTATTGGCAATCGACGTCCAATCCCAACCATGTGCGCCGCACGTCCGTTGCGATGATCGGACACAAGGGCGACGCGGCCAACCACGAATATGACCTCTCCGATTTCTGGGACGCATTGGCCGCGCACAATCTTCCTGCGGTCAGCTTCATCAAGGCTCGCGCCATCGAAGACGGGCACGCCGGTTACTCCGATCCCCTGGATGAACAAAACTTCCTGGTGCAGGCCATCAACAAACTGCAAAAGTCTTCCGATTGGAAGAACACGGCGGTCATCATCCTCTATGACGACTCCGACGGATGGTACGACCACGTGATGGGCCCCATCGTGAATCAGTCCAACGTCGCCGAGGACCAGCTGCTCGGAACCGGCGATTGCGGAACTCCCAAGCCGGACGAGACCGGCGCCATCGAGAACGGCCGCTGCGGGTATGGTCCACGCCTGCCGCTGCTGGTCATTTCTCCTTACGCCAAATCTAACTTTGTTGACCACCGCGTAACCGACCAGTCCTCCGTCATCCGCTTCATCGAAGACAACTGGGACCTGGGAAGAATCGGAAACGGTTCCGCGGATGCCATCGCGGGAACGCTTGACGGTCTTTTCGACTTCAATAGCACCAACGGCAAGCTGTATCTCGATCCGCTTACGGGTAAACCGGCCAACTGAGTCAGCCCTTTCGTTTTCTCCTGAACGCATAGCCGCCCGGTCAGTTCGTCAATCGATTCGACGAGCCGCCGGGCGGCCTTTTCGTCAGATGAAGCCGATCCAGCGTCCGGCGGCCACCACGCCGATCCAGAGCAGGATGGAAATGAGCCCCCCGATCCTGGCCATGACGGGAACAGCCGCGCGTTCGTCCCAGGCGGCCAGCTTCCGGCCCGCAGCGAGCTGGAAAATGAGCGCCTGCGCTCCCGCCAGGCAAATCAGAAGCATCTTCAGCCGGAAGGCCGGATTGACATACATTTTGGCGGCTTCTGAACAAAACAGCAGCGCCCCGGTCACGACCTGCAACCCGAATCCCGCCCACGCCCAGGGAAGCAGCCGCCGGGCCAGCTGTGAAACCCTCGTTCGCCGCAACGCCCCGCCCAGCAGGCGCAGATCGAATGCAGCCACCGTCCCCACCAGGATGGTCATGCCCAGTAGGTGCACGGTTTCAATCGCCGGGAAAAGCCACAGAGACTGGCGAACGGCGGCGCCGACCGTGCTTTGTTCGAGCCACCCGCAGAACCCGGGCGCCGCGACCACTTAGGGTTTGCCTTCCAGGGACCGGCCATCCGGAAGCCAGATCCTTCCCAGGGACAGGTAAGGCGAGCCGTCCTTGGCGAGAAAGCCCTGAACCGTAACGTGGTCACCCTTTTTCACCGTCGTTTCCGTCCAGCCGCCATATTTGGTCAGCATACCCAGGCTGCCCAGTTCCAGCTTCCAGTTCGCCACCTTGCCATGCTCATCCTTCAGGTCCGCATAGATGAACGCATGAGGGTTGATCCACTCGACGCCGGTGATGGTTCCTTCCATCTTCACCGTGTGCGTGGTGTCGAAAGCCGCCAGGCCGTGGTGCGCCCAGAGAGAGACTGCGCCCAGCAGCGCCGTTGCCGCCAGCACAGTCAAGCGAACCTTGCGATTCGCCCGGGTCTTCGATACAGCTCGATGTAGATGCCGCTTTAGATTCATAACCTCTAGCCTTGCGGAAACCGAGGACTGTTGATGACCAAATGATAATTTAGGGGTCCGATCGCGACCACCGCCAGCCATGACCAGAGGCCGCCTATTTCCACAGGCAAGATTTGCGTCGGCGACAACCCTATTGCAGCACCTAGATTCCAACCCTGTAATGGAAGAGAAATCTTCCCAAAGGAGAGAGTAAACTATGGCCTTCAAGAGAGTCGGCAACGAGTCTCGGGAATGGCAGCAGGTGCACTCGTACAACAGATGTGATATCGGGAGGTTCAGGGAAACTCGAGCTGAGCTCGAACGTTTTACTTAATCTCTCTGTCACAAATGTTGTGATCCGGTAGCCGAACCGGATCTTCGAAAACACGGATAGCGAGGGGCGACATTCCGCAGGGAATTTCGCCCCTTTGCCTCTGTGGGCGACTTTGAGCAAGGTCTAAGCCGAACGCAATGCATCGATGGGGTCGGAGGAAGCAGCGCGGGCAGCGGGCACCGCCGAAGCAACAAGCACCATGATGAGAATGATGAGTACGCTGATGATGTAGATCAGCGGATCGGTTGCGGTGACGCCGAAGAGGAACGTCTGGACCATCCGCGCCGATCCCCACGAACCCAGCACACCCAGGGCGCATCCGGCCAGGCCGAGCCGAACACCCGAGATAAGA
>DASXGD010000245.1:0-6788 GCA_036489245.1 Occallatibacter sp.
AGCGCCGCGCCGCCGCGGGCATCGCCGTCCATCTTGGTGAGGACCACGCCGGTGAGGCCGAGCCGCTTGTGAAAATCCTGTGCGGAGTTGACCGCGTCCTGGCCGGTCATGGCGTCGGCGACGAAGAGGATTTCCTGGGGGTTGAGCAGCTTTTTCAGCCGCTCCATCTCGGTCATCAATTCTTCGTCCACGTGGAGGCGGCCGGCAGTGTCGACGATAAGCGTATCGAAACCGAAGTTGCGCGCCTCGCGGCGAGCTTCAGAAGCCAGGCGCTCGACCAGCGCCGAGCCGGGAGCCTCGCCTTTCAGGTCGCCTTCGTAGATTTTGGATTCGATGGATTTGGCTACCACCTTGAGCTGTTCACGGGCGGCGGGCCGGTAGACGTCGACGGAGACGAGGATGGGCCGGTGGCCCCCTTTCTTGAGCCAGGCCGCGAGCTTGCCGCTCGTACTGGTTTTGCCGGAGCCTTGTAGGCCGGCCATCAGGATCACGGTTGGGGGCTGGGACGCGAACTTGAAGCGGGCGGTGTCTTTGCCCAGCAGTTCGATGAGCTCGTCGCGCACCACCTTGATGACCTGCTCGGTGGGCGAGAGTGCGGTCATGACTTCGGTGCCGACGGCCTTGGCACGGATATGTTCGACGAGGTCGCGGGCCACGTTGAGGTTGACATCGGCCTCGAGCAGGGCGACGCGGATTTCGCGCAGGGCTTCGGCGATATTTTCTTCGGTCAGCGTGCCCTGGCCGCGCAGGTTCTTGAAGGCGCGCTGGAGTTTTTCGGTAAGGTTCTCAAACATAGGTCCGATTCAAGTGTATCGTGGAGCGGTCCGGGCAGCGATTGGTGTTGACGTTGCGTTAAATCAGCGCGTCGAGGCTTGGGGCTGAGCCCGTCGGGCCACGTTGCGGTAGGCTGGAACTATCGATGCGAAAAGAGGGCGGACCGATGGAAACGGTAGCAATGGATCGGCTGATTGAAGGACACGCGCGCTTCCTGAAAGAAGTTTTTCCGGTACGTCGCGGCCAGTTCCGGCTGCTCGCTGAGAGCCAAGCACCGGAATGGCTTTTCATCACCTGCTCGGATTCGCGGATTGTGCCCGACCTGATCCTGGGCACCGGGCCGGGTGATTTGTTTATTACGCGCAACGCGGGGAACGTTGTGCCCCTGACCGGCGCCGATGTTGATGGAGTAACGGCGACGATCGAATATGCAGTCGAAGTGCTGAAGGTGAAACATGCGATTCTGTGCGGGCACTCCGATTGCGGCGCCATGAAGGCGGCGCTCGATCGCAGGAACCTGCAGAACCTGCCCAAAGCCAGCCGCTGGCTGCATCATGTCGAGGCTGCTTTCAGCCACCGGCAACCCATCAACCCCGCCGACGGGGAGCACGCCGACCTGTCCGCGCTGATCCGGGGCAACGTGGTGGCGCAGTTGCTCAACCTGAAGGCACAGCCGGCGGTGGCGCGGGCCCTGGCCCACGGAGAGATCTGCGTTCACGGGTGGTACTACGACATTCTCACCGGCCGGATCGAATTCTACGATCAGCAGATGAGGCGCTTTTTGCCCCTGGTCGGATAACCGAGCATCCCTGTAATCCACAATCGCCGGTGTGGCGCGAGAAAGTTGGTTTTATCGACTCGCGTCCCGCGCCGCCTTGATGTGGTCGTGCGCTCGTTCGATGTGGGCCGCCTGACGGATGAGGACTTCGCGAATGGGAGCGGGCAGGAATTTGTCCAGGGCATCGGCGTAGGCCTGCTTTGCGGCGTCTTCGGCTTCTTCCGCGGCTTCGAGCAGGGTCGGAGCGCCGCCTCCGAGACCTATCTTGAGGCTGGTCCATGCGCGAACGAAAGCTCCGGCGGCGCTGCCGGTTTCGTGGATGTCGCCTACGCCTTCCTGGTGAAGGATATTCTCGAGTTCGCCACGGAATTCGGCGCGCGTCAGCGACTCGGCAAGGAAATAGCGCTTGAGGCTTTCATCCTCGAGCGCGTCGCCGATTTTTTGGAATCCTTCCTGGCCGTCGATCAAGGTTTCGATCACAGTACGCAGAGTGCCTTCCGCTTCAATCAGGTCTTTCGATGGCATTTTTCCTCGTCTCTGACTAGTTCGGTGGCGGAATACTGGGCGAGTGTCCGGCGGCTGCCATTGCGATTCTCCTTCGCCGCCGGCAGGTGAGAGAAATCGCGAAAACCCCACGCCACTCGCCCCGATGGACCGCTCCAGAGGTGAAGGTCCCTGCTCTGGAGCGGCTGTTGTCTCGTTCTGAACATCCGGCCGGCGAACTGGCCGACCCGGCGTTCGGAGAGTATGAGGCCAGGTACGAGCGAGACGTTGCTTTTGTGACCCGGTCGAGAATCAACAACGAATTTGTTCCCACGCCTGGAGAGGCAGATCCCCGTGGCAGTGAATGATTGGGGAATGCCAAAAGGGCAAATGCAACAAAAAATGCTGTTCAGATGGCCATTTGGCCATTTTTGTTCGTAAATAATTTAAATTCAATCAGTTAATTCTATAAAAGCGAAATTAAAAGCAAATCTAAAATATTTTTTTAAGGGGGGGAGGGGGTCCCAGGGCGGTCGCCCGGCGGTGGGCGGAGTGCCTCGCGACCTGAGCGAGATACCGCCGCCGCGCACCATTGTGGGCGCAGGACGGCGCCGATGAGGATTCCCTGGGCGACGCAGGCAATGAGGTTCCGGACGTTCTCCACCCCGACGGGAGACGGCAAGGCATTTCGAAAGGCCTGGCCGGCCGCAACCAGCCGATCCCATTGCCTTGGCCCTCGTTCAGAGCCGTGCTCCCGATGGATTCCCGCATTTCGCAACAGGGAGCACCAGCGGTGTTTTCTAGAGCGGGGCTGTGATCAGGCGGCGCGCCGGGCGCAGAAACACAGGTCGGTTTCGGTCATTAGAAGGATTCCCCGAGAGCGATTGCTGGCGACCTTCTTATTGTGCGCCGGGAACTGGCAATCTTCTGCAAAGGAGGTTCGCGTCGATGCTGCTCGTAACTCCGGTTGGTCCACAACCCTCTCAGAAGACGCATTGTGCGGCATGTCTTCGTTATAGTTGGAGCGGAGTCGTAACGAGTAGGATCAATTCAAGCCGGTCCTGGCCGGGACTGGCTTCGAACAGGAGGTGCAAATATGGGTCCAAGGCTGGCAGCGGCAGTGGCTGTCCTTCTCGCCTCGGTTTCGTGTCTCGCCCAGGTACAGCCTGCGGGCAAGGGCAAGGCGGTTCTCCCCGTAAACTTTAGCGTCGGCGGGGGAATGGACTATTGGTCGGGCGATTGGGGAAAGGGGAACATTAACCGGTGGGGTCCCGCCGCCTGGGTTACCGCATCGATATGGCATTGTCTGGGGATCAATGTGGAGGGCCACTCCATGATCCTGGGCGGAAACGAGGCAGCTTCCAACTACAAGCTCTTTGTCGGCGAGGGTGGGCTGATGTGCACCATGGGTTACTGGGGCAGGTTTCAACCCATTTACAAAGCCGAAATGGGCTATGCGAGTTTGTCGCAACCCGGGAACGGTTCAGGTACGTTCCATTCCAATTACAGAACCTGGGCTCTCGGAGGAGGAGTGGAATACCATTTGTGGGGACATTGGTGGACGCGAGTGGATTATACCTATGAGGCTCTCCCGAACTTTTACAACGGCTTTACCAAGCAGTACCACACCCTGAATCCGCGAGGCATCGCCTTCGGCGCGACTTACCGTTTTGGCGCGGCGGGAACCAATTTCTGACCTCGCTGGGCGAACGGGTTTGGACTTGGGTGGCGGCGATTAAGGTGGAAGCTAAAAATCCTGAGTCATGAAGAATCAAACGCTGCCACAATTCAACCACGTGGCGCAGGCTCCTGCTCTCCTGGATGACTGGTGGTTAACCGCCATTGCGGACATTACCGCAGGGCAACGCCCCCGATTGGGCCCGATCGGCTCAAGACAGTTCCAAACTACTCGTTTACTCCTTCCAGTGCAGGAACGAGCCGGCAAAGGTTTTACTTGAATGCGCTTGAGAATCTCGAACGGCACGCTGAGGCGGATTTTCTGTTGGGCCGCGATATTGATATGGGCGCTGTCGGCAGCGGTGCCGGTTCCTGCGCAGCAACGCGACGGGTCTGCTCTGAACCCCCGGGTTGTTATCACGGCGGATCCCGAACTCGACGACAACAACACGATCATCCGTGCAATTCTTTACAGCCCGGACGTTCGATTGGAAGGTCTTGTCTACGCCGGCAGCCAGTTCCACTGGAGGGGCGACGGGAAGGGCACGACACAGTTCATCGCGGGCCGTGAATACACTCGGCTGGGCCTGTGCCCCTGCACGTCGTGGCGCTTCGCACTGGGCGAACACTTTATCGACAACATTGTGGATGCATACGCGAAGGTCTATCCGAATCTGAAAGTCCACGATCCGGATTATCCTTCTCCCGAGAAACTCAAATCGAAGATCAAGTGGGGCAATGTCGATTTCGACGGTGATTTCTCGCAAGACACGGACGGCTCGAACCTGATCAAGTCCCTTCTGCTCGACGACGAGCCAGGTCCGCTGTACGTGACCGCGCAGGGCGGGGAAAGCACAATCGCACGAGCGCTGAAATCCATTCACGACCAATATGCAAAGACGGCAGATTGGGAAGCCGTGCGGGACAAGGTGTCGCGCAAACTGATCATTATTCCTTCGGGCGACCAGGATGACACCGACGCCAGCTATATCCGCCCGAACTGGCCTGGAGTGAGGGAATACGAGTTCACGGGTATCTACTTCGGCTACGGCGCGCAAGATCGCGCTGCCCCGGAAGACACGATTTACTTCAGCCCGGAATGGACGCAGGGAAACATTTCGAGCCGGGGGCCGCTTGGAGATCTCTATCGTGTCTGGGGGGACGGCAAGCAGTTCGTGAAGGGCGATCGGACAGATTATTTCGGGCTCTCGGGTTATACGGCCAGTCAGCTGGCGGACATGGGATACATGGTCTGGATGCCTCCGCACCCCAAGGGGTCGTTCCTCGGCGAGGGCGACACGCCGACATTCCTCAACCTGATCGCGATTGGATTGCGGGCCTATGAGAATCCGCAATGGGGTGGGTGGGGCGGCCGCATGATTCCCGGTGTTTCCGCGTTTCCAAGCTTTTCGAGAACCCCGCCGCCGGTTTTGCCCGCCGATACTTCAGGCGCGGCGCGGGGCCTGGCGCCGGGAGGGAGCGAAGCGGGGAAGGGCAGTTCTCCCAAGAGCGGTTCGGTCATTGCAATGAATTTCCAATTGCCGCCGGCGCCGGCACGAACCGCGGCCATCACTGCGCGTTTCTTTGCCGCGGCGCAGAACGACTTTGCGGCCCGCATGCAGTGGTCCGTGACGCCGAAATTCAGCGATGCGAATCACCCGCCGCATGTCAGCATCAAAGGCCCGCTGAATATTTCCGCTCACGCTGGCAGCATGATTTCCCTGCAAAGTGAGGTTTCCGATCCAGATCACGACGAGGTAACGGTGAATTGGTGGCAGTACAACGATGCCGGCACTTATCCGGGCGATATTACGTTTTCAGCCCCGACCGCCTTGACGACGACGTTCCGCGTGCCGGATGATGCGGTGCCCGGGCAGACTATTCACGTCATTTTGGAAGCGACGGGCAATGGGACGCCACGACTGACGCGATACCAGCGAGTCGTTGTGACTGTGCAATAGTCCCCTGGGATTGGGAATGCCGGATGTATCCACCGTTCCACCCAAGGGCATGAAGAACAACTGCGTATCCCTCCCCTTCGCTAAGCGAAGGGGAGGGAGGACACCGTTTTGGGTGTTCTTATTTTTCATGGATGATCCTTCGCCCGCAACAAAGTCGCAGGGCGGTGTCAATGCACGCCGGGCGGAGGAGTGGTGTGCTTGATAGGTTTCTTGAAGAGCCAAACGGCGGCGGCGCAGAAGAAGGCGAGAAGAGCGGTCCAGCGGAAGATGTCGACGTAGGCTTTGAGCGCTGCCTGCTGCTCCATCATGCCATAGAGCAGGCCGAAGGAACCGGGGCGCGCGGCATTGGGACCCAGGCGGTGGGCGAGATAACCCCCGATCTGCGCCGCTTTCTGCTGCAGGATGGGGTTGGCCGGGGAGAGCTGACCGGCCAGGTCGTTCTGGTGCTGGGCGGCGCGGCGGATGAGGGCGGTGGTGGCCATCGCTATTCCAATCGACCCGCCGATGTTGCGCAGCATGTTGAAGAGCCCGGTGGCGTTGCCCATCTCTTCGCGGGAGAGGGTTGAGGTGGAGAGGTTGGCCAGGGGCACAAAGACAAAGCTGAGGGCGAAGCCGGTGATGAGGATGGGGACGAGAAGGGTGTAGGGGCCGATGTCGAGGTTGACGGTGGCGAAGTAGAGCGAGCAGACACCGAAGCCGAGGAATCCTGCCGAAAGCAGTTTGCGATTGTCGATGTGGGTACCCAGGAACCCGATCACGGGCGAGCCGATAAACGATCCGATGCCGCGGGGGCCGACCACCAGCCCGGCGGTGAAGGCGGTATAGCCGAGGATTTCCTGGTAGTAGAGCGGCAGGATGGCAATGGTGATGTAGATGCACATGCCGAGCAGCGCAATCAGGAAACATCCGGTGCGGAAATTGCGGTTCTTGAGCACATGCATGTCGACGAGACCTCGGGGATTGGCCCAAGAGCGCCAAATCCAGCCGATGAGGGCAAAGATCAGGGCCGCTACCGCCCAGCGCACCCAGACGGCTCCGAACCAGTCGTCTTCCTGGCCTTTGTCGAGGACGACCTGGAGGCAGCCGGTCCACACAATGAGGAGGCCGAAGCCGAT
>DASXGD010000293.1:0-3912 GCA_036489245.1 Occallatibacter sp.
GGGCGAATTGGCGTGGTGCTGGCAAACTGTGCCGACCTTGGCGAGTCTCCGCGGGTGGAACTGAGGGGCCAGGGAAGCAAGACGCTCGTCCTGAATATCGACGGCCAGCAAAGCGAGCGGAAGGTGCAACTCCCCATGGTGATCGATGTGGACATGCAGCCGCGCTCCCTCTGCTTGATCGAGCTGAAGCAGGAACCGTCCAGCTGATGGGCGGGTTGGAGCCAAGCAGGGAGTAAACACACGACCGCCCCTCGACTACCGAGAGGCGGCGGATGGTGGCTGAATGTAATTTATTCGGCGACGGCTTCCTGGGCAGCTTCGACGGCTGGCTCCGAGGCGAGCGCTTCTTCCATCGACTCGCCCAGTACTTTCACCTTCAGGCGCGCGGTCACTTCGCGGTGCAGCTTGATGGCCACATCGAAATTGCCCAACGCCTTCAACGGCTCATTCAACTGGATTTTGCGGCGATCGATATCAAAGCCCCTGGTCCCCAGTTCAGAAGCAATGTCGGACGAGGTGACGGAGCCGAACAACTGTCCGTTTTCGCCGGATTTGCGGGTGAAGGTAAGCACGACCGGTTCAAGTTTGGTGACCAGTTCCTCCGCCAGTGCTTTCTCTGAGGCGGAACGACGCGCGGCGGCTGCCTTCATCTGATCGATGACCGCCTTGTTGGCCAGTGTGGCCTGCAGCGCCAGCTTGCGGGGCAGCAGGAAATTGCGTCCGTAGCCGTCGGCCACCTTGACTACATCTCCACGGTGGCCGAGGTTGGCTACATCTTCTTTCAGGATGACTTCCATTTCAGATCTCCAGAGTTACGAGCAGCGCACCGTTCTCCGCCAGTCCTTTAGACCCGATCCCGGACCGGGGGTTGCGCCGCGAAGGATTCTACATCCAACGTTTCGAAATTGTCGCCTGCTTACCGCAAATAGCGCCAGCCAACAAAAGCGGGACAGGCAGTACCGCTTTAGTGGCGCGTGGCAAAGGGCAGCAGGGCGATGTTACGGGCCTGCTTGATCGCCCGCGTCAGGCGGCGCTGGTGGGTCGTGCATACTCCAGTTAAACGACGCGGTACGATCTTGCCGCGCTCGGCAACAAATCCCTGCAGCAGACGGACATCCCGGTAGGGGATGGCGTCGATCTTCTCGGTGCAGAACTTGCAAACCTTCTTGCGGCGGAAGAACTTGCCGCGTCCGCCAGGACCGCCGCCGGGGCGACCGCCGGGGCGACCACCAGGTCCTCCGGGACCGCCGCCCGGTCCTCCGGAACTTCCGCCAGGACTACCGGGTCCGGGCCCGCTTTGTGCTGCTGGTGCGCCCGTTTCGGACGCCTTTCCTTGCGTTTCATCTGCCATAGTGTTCCTCTTCACTCTTTCGTTTCCCGACGGATCGCCGGAAAGCACGCCTCAGGGGCCAAAGCCCCATCGTCTTTTGATGCACTTAGGGCACGACCAATGTCGCGCCAAGGCGCAGGGTCCGCAGACATCAGCGATGTTTAAGCGCTGGCCTGCACCGGTTCAGCCGGTTCCGCAGCCGGAGGATGTGCCTGGACGGGTTCCGCGCTGACCTTCCGGCGGGTACCGCGCAGGGCCTTGACCTTAGCCAGCCGCTTCTCTTCCTCGTCCATACGCACGGTCAGGAACTTGATCACGGGCTCGGAAACACGCAGCCGGCGCTCCAGTTCCAGGACCACCGCACCATTGGCCTCGATGGTCATCAGGACATAATTGCCGTCGTTGAACTTGCGCACCATGTAGGCCAGCTTGCGCCGTCCCATCTTATCCACCGACTTGACCACCCCACCACCATTGGTCACCGTGGTGGTGAAGCCGGCGATGAGCTTGTCGGCATCCTCTTCGGCCACGTCAGGCCGAACGATAAACATCACTTCATACAAGCGAGACATCCGTTATCTCTTTCCGCTGAGGTCCCTTGACTCCAGCTACCCGCCGCCGGCAAATACCATAGCGGCGCTTCCCTTCAGTTCTCAGTTCACAGTTCACAGTTCTCAGTTTTCAGTTCTGAATCCTGGTCTGTTCCCTAATCGCTAGTCGTTCTTTCCCTGGTCCTTGTCCAACTCGCGGCGATTGAATTCGTTCATCGCCGCTGCCGGACCCACTTCGACGATGCGCCGGACTGCCGTTGCCGTCCGGTCCAAGACTTCGTCCAGCACGGCCAGGTCTGCCTTGCGCATCGGCGAAAGCAGGTAATCCTTGCCACCGCGCCGGCTCGCGGCTGCCTCGGGGGGCAAATCGCGCCCTACCCCTATCCGCAGCCGTAGCCACTCCTGGCTTCCCAGGGCGGCGGTCACGCTCCGGGCTCCGTTGTGCCCCGCCGGCGAACCGCGCTCCCGGATCTTCATCTTGCCCAGCGTCAGGTCGAGCTCGTCATAAATCACGAGCAGATCCCGGGCCGGGTCAGCTTCAAACTCCCTGAGCAGCGCGGCGACCGCCATGCCGCTCAGGTTCATAAACGTCTCCGGCTTCGCCAGGACTACTTCCCGCCCCGCAATGCGGCAGGCCGCAGTCATTGCCCGGCAGCGTCGGTTCTGCACCACAACGCCCTCTTGCGCGGCGATGCGGTCGATAGCCATGAACCCCGCGTTATGCGGAGTCCAGAAGTATTCCGGGCCCGGATTGCCCAACCCCACCACCAGGAACGGCCCGGATCCCGGTTCCCGATCTGGCGTGGGCCGGCCCGCGGACTCGCTTCCCTCGGCCAAGGCCTACTTCTTCGCCCCGGCTTCCGGCTTCTTGCCTGCCGCAGCCTCCGGCGCGGCTTCGGTCTTGCCCTTCTTGGCCACTTCCGGCTCCGCAGGGGCTCCGGCAACGGCGGTTGCGGCAGCGGCTTCGGCTTCGGGCGTCGCCACAACTTCTTCGCGAATCGAAACCACGTGGGCTACGGTCGCATCTTCCGCGTTCAGGTACTTGATCTTGTCGGAATGAGGCAGATCGCTCACACGCACCGATTCAAAGAGTCCCAGGTTGGCCACGTCTACATCGATGTGGTTGGGGATGTCCGAGGGCAGGCACTCGATTTCGACCTCGCGGAGCACCTGATCCAGGATGCCGCCAAGCTGCTTTACGCCGACGGGAACGCCCATCAGTTTCACGCGCACGCTTACCCGCAGAGCCTTGTCCATGGCGATCCGTTTGAGATCGATGTGGATCAGCTTGTCCTTGATCGGCTCCCGCTGCCAGTCCACGATCATGGCCTTGATGGCGGCCTTGTCGCCGAGGTCGACGTCAAAGATGGTGTTGTGCCCGGTCTCGGAAAACAGAATCTTCGAGATGTGTTTGGGGTCCACTTCGACGGCCACGGCTTCGTGACCCGCGCCATACAGCACGGCTGGAATCTTGCCCGCGACGCGAACGCGGCGCGCGGCATTCTTGTTGAACTTGCCCTCGCGGGGCTTGGCTGCTACGACTTCAGGCATTCTCTCTCTCGTTTCTTGTGTCGGGCACGGAAAAGCAGCTTTTAGCTGCTAGCTTCTAGCTCCTAGCCTCGTTTTCGGCAAGCGAACTAATTACCCGCTCCCTTTGTTGGGCAGCCTTGCTGCCCGTTGTTCTCATACACAGGACGATCTTTGCGATTCCCTGTGCCCTGTTTCAATCAACCACAAAGGCTGATGTTCCCAAATCCCTAGCTCGAAGCTAGAGGCTAGAAGCTGGTAGCTTGCTTCTAACTGAACAGCGTGCTCACGCTGGTTTCCAGATGAATGTTCTCAATCGCGGCGGCCAGCAGGCCGGCGACGGAAAGCACCTTGATCTTGGACAGCTTCTGGCCCGCCTCGCGCAGCGGGATCGTGTTTGTGACGACAACCTGCTCCAGCCGCGAGTTGGCGATGCGGTCGATGGCCGGCCCCGAAAGTACAGCATGGCTGGCGCAGGCATAGATCGCGGCCGCTCCATTTTCG
>DASXGD010000305.1:0-14248 GCA_036489245.1 Occallatibacter sp.
CTCTGATATCCTGAATGGTTTACCCGAGGGAGAAGAAGCCGCCATGCCGGAGCACAGAGGGCGAAAGCATCACCAGGATCGCGTTGCGGAGACGCTGCGGGAGGAAATCGGCGCCATGATCGAGGGCGAACTATCCGATCCCCGCATCGCCTTCTGCTACGTCAGCGAGGTGGTGCTCAATCCGGGAGGCAAATCGGCCCGCGTCTATGTGGCCGTGGACAATGCCGTGCCGGATATCGACAAGGCGGAACAAGACACCGTCGCCGGCCTCGAAGCCGCCAAGGGATACATTCGCTTTGAACTGAAAGAACGGATGGGTGTGCGCCACGTTCCCGAGTTGGCATTTCTTGCCGACCGTTCCGGGCGTTTCCAGGCACGCATCGAGGAACTGATGAACCGGGCCCGGAAGTCCGCTACGAAGGGAAAGAGGCAGCAGGCCTCGGTGGAGTAGGCGCGCATGAATCCAATGGAGGATCAGCCTCGGGATCCCGAGGTTGACCAGGGCAAGACCGACTGGACTGAGCCTGATCCAGTTGCGGCGATTCTCGAGGTTCTCCGCCAGGGCGAGCGGTTCCTGGTGTGCTCTCACTCCCGGCCCGATGGCGACGCTGTGGGTTCCATCCTCGCCGTCGGCATGCTCCTCGACCAGATGGGCAAGCGGGCCGACCTCGTCGCTGCGGACCGCATCCCCTCCATCTATCGCCAGCTTCCCGGTGCCGACCGCATCCGCAATGCCATGCGCGTCCATGGCCCCTACGATGCCGTCATTCTGCTCGAATGCGACAGCCTCGAGCGTTCCCGGCTGCGCGGGCTGGAGCCTTTTTTCCACATCAATATCGACCATCACACCACGGGACAGCGATTCGCGCACCTGAACTGGATCGACCGTAACGCCGCCAGCGTCGGCGAACTGGTCTATCGGCTGGTGAAGGCGGCCGGAGCCACGGTCACGCCGGAGATGGCCGGTTGCATTTACACCACCGTGCTCACCGATACCGGCGGCTTCTGCTACGGCGCCACCAAGCCGTCCACCTTTGCCCTGGCGCAGGAACTCACCCAGGCCGGGGCCGACCCCGTGCGCATTGCACAGGACGTGTATTTTTCTACCACCCCGTCAAGATTGCTGCTGCTCGGCGCGGCCCTGAGCAACCTCAATCGCGAAGGCCGCCTCGCATGGCTCTGGGTTACCCATCAGGACATGGTGAGAACCTGCGCCGCGGAGGAGGATTGCGAGGGCATTGTGAACTACGCCATCGGCATCGCCGGTGTCGAAGCGGCGGTGTTTCTCCGCGAACTTCCCGAGCGCCGCATCCGCCTCAGCCTGCGCAGCAAGGGAAAAGTGAATGTCTCCGCCATCGCCGCCAGGCTGGGCGGAGGCGGGCACCAGAACGCCGCCGGAGTCACCCTCGATGGGCCAATCGGCCGCGCGCTTGAAGAAATCCTGATGGAACTCCGCCCCGGAGTCGCTGTCATGGGCTTCGGCGAACAAATCACCCCCGCTCACGATTGGGATGGGAAGAATTGAGCCAACCGGGAATGAGCGATGAAATCGCCGCGCCCGGCTCGGCAATCCCCCAGGTAAATCGCAAAACCAGGCCGTGGCGCTGGCCAATCTGTTAGCCTTGTCCCTGTCGAAACGCAGGGCACCCTCCGCGGGTCTGGTCACGGATCATCGGCGGGATTAAAATGTCAGACTCCCTCGCCCCGGCTCGCACGTCTGATTGGGTAGGGACAGCTTTCCCGCCGGTTGGAGAACCTCTGGAAGTGGAGACTTTCCTGGAACCATCCGCTCCGGTTTCGCCCCAGGCACCGCGCTCACGGCTGCCCAACTGGGCCACCGTATGCGAGGCCGCGGTCTTTCTTATCTTCGCCGTCTTCTTTCTTCTCTATGGATTGACTCCGATTCTGGGCGGAGACGGGCTGGGCCTGGTCGGCGCAGACGAGCCTCGCTATGCCCAGATCGCCCATGAAATGCTGGACCGGTTCGACTCCGCACACACCCTCAAAGGGCGGCTGGGCGCGTGTGTCACTCCCTACCTCTACGGCCACCCCTGGCTCGAGAAACCCGCCCTCTACTACTGGCGCGCGGTGTTTGTGTTTCAGGAATTCGGGGTCCACGACTGGAGCGCGCGCCTGCCCTCCACCAGCTTCGCCTTCATCATGGCGGCCTTGATCTACCTGCACATGCGGCGATTCCGCCCCGGCGGCCATCTGGACGCCGCTCTCATCACGGTAGCCTGCGCAGGAATCATCGGCTTTGCCCGCGGCGCTTCCACCGACATGCAGATGGCGGCCCCGTTCTCCATCGGCCTGCTCGGCTGGTATGCCTGGTACGAAACCGACTCCAAGTTCTGGCTCTTCGATATCTATTTCTTTACCGGCGTCGCGACCCTGGCCAAAGGCCCCGTCGCTCCGTTTCTCGCCATCGTTATCCTGTGCTCTTTCGCCGCCCTGCGTCGCGAGTGGTCGATTCTCCGGCGCTCATTCTGGTGGCCCGGCGTGCTCCTCTATTTCGCCATCGTACTGCCCTGGTTTATCGCCGTTCAGCGGGCCAACCCCACCTTCTTCTACGAATTCTTCGTGGAGCAGAACGTCGCGCGCTTCGCTACCAACCGCTACCAGCACACCCAGCCCTTTTGGTATTACAGCGTGGTTGTTCTCCTGGCCATCATGCCCTGGACGGTGATTTCCCTCCGGGCCCTCGTTGACGGGATCCAGACCTCGGTCGCCGAATGGCGGCTGCGCCATGCCACCAATCGAAAACGAAAGCCGGGCCGCCCCGGCGATGCCTTCCCTGAATTCCTGGTGCTGTGGGCATTGATTCCCATCTTTTTCTTCTCCTTCTCCCAGTCCAAGCTCCCCGGGTACATCCTCCCGTCCATTCCCCCCATTACGATCCTTACCGGTGACTACCTGTTCCGCCGCCGCGCGCCCGGCCTGAGCAAGTGGGTGCTTGCCGGCCACGCGGTGCTCGGGGGGCTCATGACAACCTTCGCCCTCCTGCTTCCCTGGTTTGTGCTCCACGGGCCCCATCTGCCCCCGCCTCGGCCGTTGATCATCGCTTCCCTCTCTGGGATCGGAGCGGCGCTGCTGATCATCATTGTGGTCAATGGCTTCGGAGTGGCGCGGCTGCGGTTAGCCACCACCGGCGTCCTGGTTGTGCTGGTCTTGTTCCTCTATGGCTGGGGACCCTTTTTCGGTATCCCCGCCATCGACTCCTCCAAGCACGTGATCCAGCTGCTCGACCGGGCCTACTCCGCCCGCCCGCTCGCCAATCGACTGCTCAGCTACGCTCCCGCAAACGAAACCGTGGCCGTTTTCCGGGTGCGCCGCGACATGGAGTACGGGCTCGCTTTCTATCGCAACCATGCGGTAGTCAATTATGAAGAGAGCGGGGTGCCGGACGAGCAACATTTGCTGGTGACGAGGGTTACCGGCCGCAATGGTATTGACCTGCACACCCCCGGGGCTATCGAAGAATACCTCGAGGGCCGCCACTATGAGATGCTCTTCGGATGGCCGGAGCAGGGGCTGGAGGTCTACCTGGTCGGAAGCCGGTAACAAACTTCGATTTACATTCAGGCACAAGTCGTGGCAAAGTGAGCGGAAGGTCTGGTCCATTCCCATCGCGCCCTGGCCGGCCTGGAGTCAAGCTGGCGGGTCCATGCATCTGGATGAGTGCAAGACTTGAGGAAGTATGGCATCGGGTGTTTCCATCGAGGTTCTCGACCTTCGCCACTTCGCGGCGCCGCTCCTGCGTCCTCTTCTCGAGGCGGAAGGCGACCTGTGGCGGCGGCGCCTGCACTGGGACTACCGCACCTCGGCCAAGCTCCTCATGCAGTACCTCGACAGCCACATGCTCCCCGGCTACGTGGCCATGGAGGGAGGCCAGGTCACCGGCTACGCCTTTTGCGTGTACGAGGAATCGAAGGCCGTGATCGGCGACGTCTTCGCCCTCTCGGGCCGGCAGGCCGGCGTCGCCGCCGGTGAACCCGACCATCCAAACGACTCCCTATACGAAGACGAGGCCCAGCAGGTCCGCGAGATTGAGGAAACCCTTTTGCGGCACCTGTTTGAGACGCTGCAGAACTCGCCTCAGGTGGACCGCATCGAGTCCCAGCTGCTGTTGCACCCTTCCGGCGCCCATGAGGCCGGCTTCCGCCACGCCGGCTTCGAGGTCTATCGGCGGCTGTTCATGGTCCAGCCCCTGGCTGGGGTGTGGAACATGCCCCGCCCCAATCTTCCTCCCGAACTGGAACTGCGCCCGTGGCGCGATGAAGATTTGAACGCCGCCGGACACTTGATCGCCCAGGCGTACGCAGGCCATCCCGACAGCCTGATCAACGATCAGTACCGCTCCGCCCACGGCTCGCTGCGCTTTCTTCACAACATTGTCCGCTACTCCGGCTGCGGCGCGTTTTCCCCCCAGGTATCGCACGTGATCGTCGACCGACCCACCCGGGAGCTGGTCGCGCTGGTGCTGGGGTCGCGAGTCTCCACCCAGAGCGGCCATATCACCCAGTTGTGCGTGCACCCGCGCTACCGGCGCCACGGACTGGCCAGGCTGCTGCTGTCGATTGCCGCCACTTGTTTCTTCCGCCAGGGTCTGACCGAAATTTCCCTCACCGTGACCGAAGCCAATGTCAACGCCATCGAACTCTATCGCGCCGAAGGCTACGACTGCACCCATACCTTCGACGCCGCGGTCTGGGAGCGCGGAAGCTAACGCGCTGCCCGTCGAGCAAGAGCGGCGCCTGAGCAACCCGTCCACGCCGTCATCCTGAGCAACCCTCCAGGCTGTCATCCTGAGCGGAGCGCAGCGCAGTCGAAGGACCTGCAATTTGCTTCTCGTCACTTCCGGCAGTCACTCGCCAACAGGCCGCTCACCGCGCGATCAGAAACATCACCCAGCTCAGCACGATGGCGGACCCGCAGAAGAGCGAAAAACAATAGACCCCGTAGCGAAACATGCGCCGCGGCGTATCGCGCATCGTGATGCCGAAAACCGTCGACGCAGACAGCGCAAACAGGATCACCGCCGTGAAATGTGTGAAGTGAGAAGGATTCATCAGGAGATCTTCCTTCCCGTGCGCAGGTTGTGGGCATCAATGGCGGCAATCACATTGAGCATGCCGGCGACCACGATGAAGCGCGAGCCCCAGTCCGCCACCGTCACCTGCACCGAGTCGGCGCCCAGCCCCAGCGCCCGGCTCACAAAATAGGGGAGCCCGTTGCCGAGATCGCCCGCCAGCCCGAGAAGCTCGAGGATGTCCTTGGCGCTCGAATAAAGCTTGCCCTGCATGGCGATCCCCAGCGCAAACAAGCCCAGGATCGACCCCGCCAGCAGCGCCCCGCGGTACCACTTGCGGAGCAGAAAATGGCCCGCACCCGGCACCAGCCAGCCGGCAATTAATGGTAAATAGACAAATCCCTGCTGCGAGGCGGGTCCCGACGCTGGCCGTGAACCGGCAGCCGTATTCCTGTTGGGCGTGGTGGCCATTCCTTCTTGACTATATCGCACCGGGGCGACGCTGGGTCCCAAGGCCGGACTGGCCCGGGACAGGCCCGCCATGTGGGATTCCGCAGCCTCTCAGCCTTGGGAAATAGAAACCAAAATCATCGCGACGGGATCCGTCCCGGCCGGGATCAATTCCCCGTCGGAATGATCCCCGCATTCTCCACCATCAGGACCACCGCCCGTTCCACCGCCCGCGTGCGATGCACCACCTTGCGCGGCACCACGAACCCCTGGCCCGTTTTCAGCTCCACGGTTCGGTCTTCCAGATCAATCAGAAATGTCCCGTCCACGGTGAAGAAGAACTCGTCATCCTCCTCGTGCTTGTGCCAGTGGTACTCGCCCTCAAAGACGCCCATGCGCACCACCGACCCGTTCACCTGGCACAGCGTCTGGTTGAACCACTTGTACTCGCACGCATCGGCCATCGCCTTCACGTCAATCACCTCCATCGGACCGTGCAGGATGTTGAGGCGGGTTTCATAGGGGTAAGCGGCTGTATCGGCCATCAGTCGACTCCTCCAGTGCAGAATAGCGCCCCCGCATCTCGCTCCCGAGCCGGCTCGTCACTTTTCTCTCCATCCACTGTCACCGCCGTTAAACCCGACCCGACCGCATCTCCGTGATCCTGCCCTCATCGCGCCATCGAGCCCGAAGTCATGGTGGTGGTCGCAGAGTCGGCGGACGACCTCCGGCAATGGCTGTTCAATTAGGTAACATCGCCCCATGGACACGATCTCCTGGCTTCTTGATTCCGACCCGGCCATAAGCTGGCAAACGATGCGCGATCTGACCGGCGCTTCCCCGGGGGCGATCTCTGCCGAGCGAGCCCGCGCCGCGCGCGAGGGTATCGGCGCCGAAATTCTCGCCCGCCAGGAGCCGGACGGCTCATGGCGCCGTGCCGATGCCCCCGCCTGGCTGCCCACCCTCTTCACTCTGCTCCTCCTGCGCGCAACCGGCGTCGATCCCGCCGAACCTGCCGTCGAGTCGGCGGTGGCTCGCCTCGAGGCGCGCTTGCGCTGGAACGATTATCCCGGTTGCTGGGACTTGCGTCCGCCCGACTTCTCCCCGATCCCCGCCGGCAGGTCTTTCGGATGCAAACCCGGCGGCAACCCCGTCTTCGAGGGCGAAGAGGAGCCATGCATCAACGGTGGCGTGCTCGCTCTCGGCGCGTACTTCGGGCGCCCCAACGAGAGTCTCGCGCGCCGTCTCCTCGGAGAACAACTCGACGACGGCGGCTGGAACTGCGAAGCGCCGAAGAGCACACGCTCCTCGTTTCACACCACCATCTGCGTATTGGAGGGGCTGCTCGAGTACGAGCGTGCCGCGCCCCGGATCTCGCCCCAGCCCGTACCCGAAATCACCGCGGCCCGACGGCGCGGCGAGGAGTATCTCCTCAAGCGCGCTCTCTTCCGAAGGCTCTCGACCGGCGAAGTCGCCAATCCGGCGTTCCTCGAATTCGCGTTCCCGCCCCGCTACCACTACGACGTCCTCCGTGCGCTCGACTACTTCAGCGCCGCCGGCGAACAGCCCGACCCACGCATCGGCGATGCCGTACGACTCATCGAGAGCAAGCAGAAGGCCGACGGTCGATGGCTCCTCGACGATGCCCACGATGAGGCGCTCGCCTGCCCGTTGGGCGAATCGGTGGGCACGCCAAGCCGGTGGAACACACTCCGCGCGCTGCGAGTGCTCCGTTGGTACAAGCAGTCAGGCCCCGTCCCCGCCGGCACTCAATAGTTAACCGGAAGGACGGGTAGCCCGCCTTTCGCCCGATACACTGGAATAAATTCTGCTAATCGTCGTCGCCGAGAATGTTGCTCACCCGTACGATGGTTGCGATCTGTTCCGCAGTCAGGCGAGACAGCAGGTTCCGCCTCACCGATTCTGCATGGACCGGCATTGCATTATCCAGAGTCTTCCGCCCAAGCCGGGTGATCTGTACGAGGACGAGGCGCTTGTCTGATGCATGACGTTTGATGAGCCCTCTCCCCGCCATCCGGGTGAGCTGGTGTGAAAGACGGCTTTTGTCCCACCCCAGGCAATCGGCCAGCGCCTGTTGGCGCATCTCGCCTTGGCCCAGACCGGCAAGACGCGATAGGACTCCAAACTCGGGTCCGGAAAGCCCGGCCGCCTCGGTGAGGTCCTGCCCGATCCGGGCCAATACCTCTTCGCCCATGAGTCGAAAGGCATGCCAGACACGAAGTTCGTGTGGAGACAGCAGCTCGCTCGGCATCGCATTCACAACCCTAACAGGGAAAGGGTTGACGTGACAACCTCAATTCGATATCTTGGTTGACGTGTCAACCGTTACCAATCCGAGACCTGCCTCTTCGCGCGAAACAGCGCCCTCCTCACAGAATCCGCACATCCTTGCCTGACCGGAGGTTACCGTCGCTCGTGGGTATAGATCGAGCGCCCCAAAATCAGCACCTCTGCCGTATTCCAGTCTGCACAGCCGGATAGCGAGTCGACCAACTGGTCCTGGCCCCAAGAATCATCCGGGCCACTTAGTGGACCCCGGTGACAATAAATCCGTGCCACGCCGTATCGCCGTTGCTCTGCGTGGTCAGTTGATACTCCCCCATGATCACACCCAGCGCATTGATGTCGATCGCCTTCGTCGAGCTGACGATCAGGCTCGCGCCAGGGTATTCGATGGTCGCAAACGTCCCATTCGGCCGGTTCAGATATCCATCTTTCCGGCCCGTGTATTTGCCCCCGTACACCCCCACGATGTACCCGCTCTGGTTGATGTCTCCAACCCCCACCTGCCCGCCCTCGGTAAGCGTCGTGAACGTTCCGTTCGTGTTTCGAAAGTATCCCTTCGAATTGAAGTTCCGGTCGGCGTAGTATCCCGCGATTTGCCCGGCATCGTTCAGATGCGCCGACCCATAAACACTGCCCGCCGGAAAGCTGTACGTCGTCAGCGTTCCCCCCGGTGTTCCGACAAACCCCCGCGCAGCCCCCGATGAGTCATAGGCCACGCCTGCCACCAGTCCCGACGTGTTGATGGTTTCCGGCTGCGTTTGCGCCTCTCCCGGCACATCGAACTTCGTAATCGTCCCCGAAGCGCTGCGCACAAATCCATGCACCTTGTCCGCCGCATCGGTCCAGAATCCCACCACTACGCCAGACGCGTTTGATTGGGTCGGGTAGGTCCCGGTCGACCCCGTCACATCAAAGTGCGTGAACGGGCCCGCGATCGGCCCCAGGTAGCCATGCTCGATCCCGTTTGCGTCCGAGTACCGTCCCACAATTCCGCTCGTAC
Source organism: Occallatibacter sp. (assembly GCA_036489245.1). GTDB lineage: Bacteria > Acidobacteriota > Terriglobia > Terriglobales > Acidobacteriaceae > Telmatobacter. Next base: position 8,787 of record DASXGD010000305.1, read on the forward strand.
CCCAGAACCCGGCCCAGTCGCTCGATAAAGGGGCACCCGGGAAAGTAATCGTGCCGTCCGTGTTGCGAACAAACACCTCCGCGGTTCCATTGGCAGCCTGGATAGTCGTTCCCACAATCCGCCCCGACGCGTCCATCTGGATCGGAAACGTCCCACCCGGAAGCGCGTCGAAACGGGTATACGTCTGCGCGCTCGCCCCTAACTGCATCCCGCCCCAAACCACCGCCACCGCAACGATTCGCTGCAAAGAGATTCTCTTGCGTGCCATAAACGGTTCTCCTTTGAGAATTCCGGAATGATTGCGTGTACGGAAAGGACAGATCGCGAATCCGGCCGCGCTTATACACGGCGATTGTCGAAAAAAATCGACTCTCTGACGCTAGCGGAGCGCGTTCAAAAAGATCTACCAGAAATTGTCAATCTTGAATAGTTTTCTCTACGTGAAGTCTGCTTGTGGTTTGAATCTTCTGGTCATGGCCCCATTGGCACGTGAATGCCAAAGACATCCTCGCCCAGGATTCGCTTCACCTGACAGATTGTTTGCGGTGGTCCTGCGAAGTTTCCGGGTTGGCTGGAAGCAGGCACTCTTAATCGTTCAACCAGACACCGTTGTCCATTGGCACGGAGCTGGCTCCATGCATATTGAACCTGGGTACCGCGCCATCGACTTCGCCGGCACCAGTTTCAATTTGAAACCCGAGCCAAGTCTGCTGGGGAATTCAACGATAAGGCTTGATTCCGGATGGCGGCAGCAGCATCATTCGCGAACGACACCCTCAGATCCGCATCGGCATCAGCACATACTTCGACCGGTATTCCGCGTCCGGATCTTCGGGCCGCATTTGCCCCGCCGATTGCGAATCCTTGAATTCCAGCCGCACCTCGCCCTCATTCCCCAGGGCCTTGAGAAAATCGAGGATATAGCCGGAGTTGAACCCCACCACGATAGGATCGCCCGCATAAGGAGTATCGATCACGTCTTCGCTCTCGCCCGACTCGGTCGAACTCGAGCTGATCTTCAACTCGTTGCCCTCGAGCCGCAGCCGTATGGCCCCCGATCGCTCATCGGCAAACTGCGCCACGCGCTGGATCGCCGAGGACAGCTCACTCGATCGCACCACCGCGAACTTCGTATTATCCCGCGGCATTACCGCCTCGAAGTTGGGGAATTGCCCCGAAAGCCGCCGCGTGCTCAGCGTCCGATGACCCACCCGGAAGAAGAGCGTATGCTCGTCGTCCGCAAATTCCACCTTCTCCGCCTCCGAAACCGCCAGCAGCTGGCGCAGTTCTTCAAGCGCCTTGCGCGGAATCAGCACCCGCTTCTCGCCGCTGATTCCCTCCAGCGTTTCGCCCGGCTTCTCCACCCACGACAGCCGGTGCCCGTCGGTAGCGACCATGGCAATCGATTCCGCTTTGAGCACCATCAGGGCGCCGTTCAGCGTGTAACGCGATTCCTCGTTCGAAATGGCAAAGATGGTGCGCGCAATCACCGTCTTCAGCGCCGCGGCCGAGATGCTGGTGGCCGCCACCGGCGGAAACTCCGGCACCTGGGGGTAATTCGCGCGCGCCATGCCCACCATCTTCGTATTCGACCGCCCCGACCGGATCTGCACCCAGTGGTTATCCAACAGCTTGATCGAAATATCTCCATCCGGCAGCAGCTTGATGTAGTCGTAGAGCTTCCGCGCCGGAATCGTGCAGGCGCCGGGCTTCTTCACCTTCACCGCCGCGCTGGTGCGGATCGCCTGGTCCAGGTCGGTCGCCGTAATGTTCAGCCGCTCGCCTTCGGCCTCGATCAGAAAATTGGACAGAATGGGAATGGTGGTCTTGCGCTCCACAACGCTCTGCGTCGCCGTGAGTTCCTTCACCAGTTCCTGGCGGCTTACGGTTATCTCCATCGCTGCCCCCTGCGCGATCGATTGCTCCACTTCAGATTCCACGATCGACATAGACCCACCCCCGCCGTCCGGCGCTCAAATCCGGGAATCTCGCCATTTCGTGCTGGCCAAACAATACAACACCTCCCAGCCCCGCGGAAACGGCCCCATTCCATTCCTCCTGATTGTATTCACCTTAAGGACCATGCAAAGGTGGAAAACCGGGGCTCTTCTCCGAATTCCAGGACCCGCTGAGTTCAGCCTCGGCCTGAGAACTCATTTTCACCGATTTGTCCTTCCGGCACTGCGGCACCTGCCCTCCTGGAGGTCACCCCACCTCATCCCCTGCGCGACGGGTAGTAGGAAATAGAGGTAAATATAAAAACAAAGACAGTAGTCTCCGTAGTTCAGGCAGGAAAAGTGGAAAAGCTGCGCAAGTCCAGTCCGGCAAGTCATTTGCTCCCCAGCCTGTTTTTCCAAATCCAGTCTCTGCAAATCAGGAAAATTTGAAAAGCAGGCTCTATCGATCCCCAACCCACCCCGTTTTCCCACCCTTTGCACAAGCACTCCGAAAACCCCTGTGAATCGCCGCGGCCGTATGTGAAAAGTGCGTCCCCACCCGCATGAAACAAGGCCATCGATGATTCCCGCCTTCCACAGGAACCCCTCCCCCACACAGCCCTTGGGTTCATACCCTCGCGGCAATGCATGCAGTCTTTACCTCCAAATTTCCAAATGAGTGACGCGCCGTTCGCATCGCGAACCGGGCGGCGAAGCTTTCCCGATGCAGGACATCGCCGGTCAAAAAAAGCGTTGCCCCCCGTGCAGATCTGACCATCGCCCCTAAACTTGCAATCGGGAAGACTCAGGCGAATGGCCCTCAATGTCGCAGAACTCGAAGAACAGCTCCTCGCCATGTCTTCCAGGGACGCGCCGGGGCGTGAGTTCTGCGACGCGATTGCCGAACTTGCCCGCACAGGACGCCTGGCTCAACTCCGCGACGTTCTCCCCGGGGTCGTCTACAAAGAACTCAGCGCCCGGTACAAAGCCGATCCGGTGGCCTTCGTCTCCGGCTGGCGCCAGGTCGCGCAGGACATGCGTCAGGGATTCATCCAGCACGCCCGCCGGCGCCTCACGTCCCTTACCCGTCTTCAACAGGCGACCGATCGTCCTCAGCCTCCGGCCTGGCAGCAGATCCAGCACGCGCTCGATTCTCAGGAACACGACCTGCTGCGAACGGCGCTGGCCCTGGAACTCCTCGACCTCATCGAGCCCGCCGTTGCCCGCGCTACCCATCTGCGCGAATGTGTGGTGTCCGCTCCCTCGTCTCAAGAAGCGGACCGCTACCTCGACGAAGCCACACGGTGCTACTTCTTCGGCCTATTTACCGCCTGCGCCGTGATGTGCCGTTCGGTGCTCGAAGAAGCCATCAAGCAGAAACTGCCCCCCTCCCTGGTTCGCCTGGTCGGCACCCGCTACCGCAATGCGGCCACCCTCGGCAATCTGCTCCACGAGATCAACAACAACCTCCACCTCACCGGCATCGATCCCGATTTTCCCCGCGTCGCCAACCAGGTAAACGATACCGGCAAGAAAGCCGTCCACCATGGGCTTCTGTCCGAAGAGGAGGCCCGCCTCTGTCTCCAAAACGCCCGCAAGGCGCTCGAACTCCTCATCCGCCCCTGACAGACTGCCGGAAAACAGTTCACACCCCAGGCCTGTCATCCTGAGGAGGTCGCCGCGACGACCGACGAAGGACCTGCGGTTGTCTTTCATGCTCTTGGCGAAAAAGACTGCGGGTGTTTTTCGTCGTGTCCGAATTGGGAGTGATCGGCCTCGAACAGGTCCCTGAATCGTCGGAGATGATGTGCGTCGTTCGCCAATCGCGCAATTTGAAGCCCATAAACCTCCGATTCCTCCACTCGTGCTACCCTTGCCCTGCCTCTAGACTCCCGCTTTGCAACGGGTTCAAACATGCATATGCGCCGCTGTCGGTCCGCTGTCCTCGTCGCACTGGCTTGTTTCCTCGCCTCTGGGCGCCTCTGGGCCTGGGGCTGTACCGGTCACGAAACCGTGGCCCTCATCGCCCTCAAAAACCTGAACGATCTCGACGCCGCCAACCAGACCCACGTGGCCCAGCAGGTTCAAACCCTCCTGTCTGCCCAGACCCGCCCCTACACAGGCCGCTTCTGCAAGGATCTCGGGCTCGACCCCATTGCCTACTTCGCCACCTGGGCCGACGACCACCGCACGGTCGATCCCTCCACCGGCAACTGGCATTATTGGGACATTCCGCTCCACGTGAAGTCGGCCGCGCTGGGCGAATACTGCGACGGCGGCTGCGTCGTCCAGGCCCTCCAGGACCAGATCGCGATTCTCCAGGACAAAAGTAAAGATGATGCGGCCCGCTCCACCGCGCTCATGTACATCATTCACTTCGCCGGCGACATGCATCAGCCCCTGCATGAGGAAGACAACAACGACCGCGGCGGAAACTGTGTCCCGGTGACGTTCCTCGCTACCGCCCCCAAGGCCAGCAGCAGCGGCAGCTACTCGCCCAATCTCCACGCCGTCTGGGATACGCAGCTGGTCGAAACCACAGGCAAAATCACCCGCAGCAGCAGCGACGCCAAGAATGAAATCGAGGCTTTTGCGACCCGTCTCGAAACCGAACATGCTTCGGATCCCCAACCCGTCTTCCATGACTCGACCGATCTGGTGGCCTGGGCCAATGAGGCCCACGCGATCGCGATTGCGGATCCGTATGCCGATCTGCATCCGCGTATCGCCGCCGCCCGGAAGACGGCCCCGGTTACCTCCTGTTCTGACGCCGGCACGTCCGCTAAATTCTTGAAGAAACATGAGACCGTAAGTCAGGCCTACATCACCGCCGTCCAGGGCGACGTCGAGGGTCAGCTCTCCAGGGCCGGCCAACGTCTAGCCGCGGTCCTCTATGCAACCCTGAAATAGCCGGCGGCAGGAATCACGGCCATGTTTACTCCCGATCAGCGAGACCGCATACGTTCTGATCTCCTCGAATATGCGGCCCGTGACCAGCGCCTCAGTGGCGCTGCGATTACCGGTTCAGCGGCAGCCGGCAATGAAGACCAATGGTCCGACATCGATCTCGCGTTCGGTGTCGCCGATCCCGCTAACCTCGAGGGCGTCCTGTCCGACTGGACGAGCTATACATATGAAAAGCACGCGGCGCTCCACCATCTCGATGTAGCGGCGGGCTTGTGGACATATCGGGTATTTCTGCTTCCCGGCGCCTTGCAGGTCGATTTGGCATTTGTTCAGGCCGCCGAGTTCCGGCCCCTGGCCCCCACGTTCCGGTTAATTTTCGGAACCGCGAACGAGCTCCGGAATTTTCCCCCGCCAACCCCAGGCGGCGTCATCGGCCTCGGCTGGTTGTACGCCCTCCACGCTCGCACCTGCATTGCCAGAACCCATCTGTGGCAAGCCGAATACATGATCAGCGGCGTTCGCGATCATGCTCTGGCACTGGCTTGTATTCGGCACGGTCTCCCGGCTGTCCATGGTCGCGGCATCGATCAGCTGCCAATGGAAGTAACGGCCCGGTTT
>DASXGD010000334.1:0-1621 GCA_036489245.1 Occallatibacter sp.
AGGCAGCCGGCTTTGCCGCCGCGCCTGCCGAGGCGATTGCGACGGCAAGCAACGACGCTATAGCAGGCTGAGCGGGCATCCCCGCTCAGAAATTAACACGCAGTCCGAACTGCCACTTGCGCATCTGGCTGAGGGCCGCGATCGAGGTAATCTGTCCGGCCGTGGGAGAGTCCACAGTGGCGTTGGGCTGGCCCAGGTTTACGTGATTAAACGTATTGAACGATTCGGCGCGGAATTGGCCGTTCACCTTCTCCGTGATGCGAAAGTTCTTGGTCAGATTCGAACGGCCACGATCCCGGCTGTGCGCCGCTGACCTGCGGGGCGATGGACCATCTATTAGGGCTCGGTTGCCGTGGCTGGAACGGCTGAGCCGCCCCAGAGCCCCAATGGGTGACCGCAAGCTCAAGGATCGGTCGGCGCGGGAGGAGGCGCGTCACCGCGACACCAGGCCCAGCCACGCGCTTCCCAATTACGCCAACGAATACGCGCACCCCGCTTATGGCAGGGTACGAATATCCTGCAACGGCGACGCGCTCCGTTGGCAGGGCCTCGGCCCCAACCTGCCGATGGTCCATCGCCATTACGACGTGTTCGAGATTTCTCCCGAGCCGGCGGCATGGTTCGAGAACAAGACCCTGCAATTTGGCACCGGTGTCGAAGGTCATGTCGAGAGCCTGGCGGTGCCGCTGGAGCCGGCGGTCGCGCCGATCGTCTTCTGGCGCCTGCCGGAACCAGAGATGGCGACTCGCGCCTTTCTGGAGCCGCTGACCGGCATCTACCGCTACGGCACCATCGTGTTTCGCATTGGGATCGACGAGGCGGGCCGGCTGACCTTCACCCGCAACGAGGCGGCGACCGAGCGCCTGGTCGCCCGCCATGGCAATACCTTCGGCTTTGCCGACAATGACTTCTTCCGCATCTAGTTCCGCCGCAACGCTGCGGGCCAGGTGAACGCTTTGCTGTCCCACGAACCCACCGGCACCTATCTGGCCGAACGCGACGTCCCACCGCGTTGAGCTCCGCCGAGTTCGTTGCTGCCGGAAACCCTCACCCACCAAGCCCTTCGGGCTTGGTCCCCCCTCTCCCGCGGTGCGGGAGAGGAGCTTTGAGCTGAATGCGTTGTAGCCCCTCTCCCGCATTGCGGGAGAGGGTGCCGAGCGCAGCGAGGCGGGTGAGGGTCTTGCCGCAGCCCAAATTTTCTTCCAACGTGGTGCGCGCGCAGGAGATGTTGGATTTTCCGATTCAGCGTAGTCGAGGGGAAAATCCCGGCGTATTTTCACAAGCCGGGAAAGCGCCACGCAGCGGACACGGCAATAAGGGAGACACAGCCATGAAGATAAGCCTGGCGAGCGCGGCGCGGGCTGCCCCGCTCATTGTGTTGCTGTCGGCTGCCTGTGTATCGCAGAGCGCATACGAACAGCAGGGCCAGCAGCTCGAGGAAGCCCGCGCCCTGGCGGCAGCGCAGCAGGCCCAGATCGCCAAGATGCAGCAGGAGCAAAAATGGGTTGTCGCCGGCGACCTGCTGTTCCCGGAGGGCGGCTATCAGCTCGGCCCCAACGCGCAGGCGGCGCTCGGCGAATACGTCCCGCGGCTGCAAAATCTGCAGAACACAAAAGTTGTC
>DASXGD010000353.1:0-12689 GCA_036489245.1 Occallatibacter sp.
TTGCGCAAATTCCAGCAGCGGGGACTACTGAACAAGAGAGCCTCCGCGCGCGATCGCCGCTCAGCGATCCTGCGGCTCACAGCCCACGGAAGGTCCGCATTCACAAAGCTCAGTGCGCGGTCTGAGGAGCAGGCTGAGCGGATTCTGGCCGCGCTGGCCCCAGTGTCGCGCATCGAGCTCCTTCGCTCCATGCAGTCGATTGAAAACATTCTCAGTCAGCCCGCCGGGCGGCGCTCCTTCGTGCTCCGGCCGCATCGCGTCGGGGACATGGGATGGGTGGTCTACAGCGAGGCGGTCGGCTACGCGACGCAATATGGCTGGGACATAACGTTCGAGGCCCTGGTGGCAAAGATCGTTGCTGACTTCATCACCAACTACGATGCCAGCCGGGAACGCTGCTGGATCGCCGAGATCGATGGCGAACACGTGGGCCACATCTTCCTGGTCAAGCATCCGGATGATCCACGGACGGCGAAGCTGCGACTACTGTTTGTCGAGCCGTGTGCACGAGGAATGGGACTGGGTGCTGCCCTGGTATCGGAGTGCCTTCGTTTCGCGCGTACGGCTGGATACCGGAAGGTCGTCCTCTGGACTCAGAGTATGCTGGACGCCGCCCACCGCATTTACGAGCAGGCAGGGTTTCGACTCGTGAAAGAAGAACCTCACCAGAGTTTTGGCCATGATCTGATTGGTCAGGAATGGGAATTTGAGTTTAAGTGAGAACCTCTGGAACGGGATGCGGCACCCGAATTCCTGCTCGTGAAATCATCACGTTGGGCCGATGGCAGGGAGATACGGAAGATGGTACCGCTTCTCGGGATGCTCGTGCTGCTTCGGGCCCGGATTCTTCCCTGATGTTTCTCGACGATGGCCTTGGAAATGGCTAGTCCGAGCCCGGTGCCGCGTTCCCGTTTCGTGGTAAAGAAAGGATCGAAGATCCTGGCCCGGATGGGGTCGGGGATGCCGGGGCCATTGTCGGCTATGATGATACGCACTTCCTGGATGCAGCGCTTCACCCGCACCTGCAGGATACCTTCCTCTGGCAATGCATCGATGGCGTTGGCAACAAGGTTGGAGATCACCTGAAGCATGTCGCCTGCATTCACCTGCGCGATTACGTCGGACGGCAGGCTTCTGCGAATCTGGATCTGCTTGGAGAAGATTTTCTTCTGGTGGACGCGCAGGGCAGCCTCCGCCAGCGTCGAAATGGCCACCACCTCCCTGGTTTCTCCCGGCCGATAGAAACTGAGGGTCTGGCGCGAGAGTTGCGTCAGACTCATGAGTTGCTCTTCGATGAGCCGGCTGTATTGGCGCACCAGGCCCACATTACCCGCGTCCTGCTGGATGAGGTAGTTAAGGTTGGTTACGGCTTCAAGAGGACCGTTGATCTCGTGCATAACGACGGCCGCAAACTGGCCGGCCACGGCGAAACTCCGATAGCGATGCACGATTTCTTCAATTTCCTGCCACTTGTCGCCGTTCTGCGCTGCCTCGATCATGACACGCCACCCCTACGCAATCACTGGAGAGGATGCCATCGAGTCGGCATCTGGTGCCTGGAGGGAAGCGCCTCCAACGGGCCAGTTCCTTTACTTCGACACTCGCGCGTTCGCCGGCGGAACAAAAACCTATGTCCGGTATGTTACCTAAGATGCGGGGGAAAGAAAAGGGTTGCCGCGATGCGGACGAACGTTTTGAACCTTTGTATGGCTCGTGAGGCTCAGTCCGAGGTCTGTCTGCGGGTCCGGACTGCGGCGGCGAGTTCGCTCAGCAAGGCGTAAGTCTCCGGCCAGGCTAGACAAGCGTCGGTCACACTTTGGCCGTATACCAGCGGCTTGCCGGGAGTGATTTTTTGCGTACCAGCAACCAGGTTGCTCTCCATCATCACGCCAACGATGTTGCAATTGCCCGCGGCAATCTGGGCGGCGACGTCGTGGCACACCAGCGCCTGGCGAGTGAAATCCTTGCCACTGTTGGCGTGGCTGAAGTCGATCATGATGCGTGGTGCAAGGCCCGCCTTCTCCAACTGCGATGTGGTATCGGCCACGCTTTGGGCATCGTAGTTGGTCAGGTTGCGGCCACCGCGCAGGATGATGTGGCAATCGGGATTGCCCGCAGTCACGAAGATGGCGGATTGTCCGTGGTGGGTGTGACCCAGAAACGTATGCGAGTGCGCGGCCGAGAGGATCGCGTCGATGGCCACCTGAACATCTCCCGAAGTGGCATTCTTGAATCCCACCGGGCAGGAGACACCGGAGACGAGCTGGCGATGAACCTGGCTTTCTGTCGTGCGCGCGCCGATGGCCCCCCAGCTTGCCAGGCCGGCGATGTACTGGGGCGAAATCATATCGAGAAATTCGGTACCCGCCGGAACCCCCATCTCAGCCAGATCGAGGAGCAGATGGCGGGCCATGCGGAGCCCATCGTTGATCTTGAAGGATTCGTCGAGATAAGGATCGTTGATCAGGCCTTTCCATCCGAGGATGGTGCGGGGCTTCTCGAAATAGACCCGCATAACGATGCGCAGATCGTTGGAGAATTCGCCGATGGCGCCCTGGAGCAGATCGGCATAATCGCGCGCCGCGTTAGTGTCGTGAATGGAACATGGACCGACGAGAACGAGCAGGCGTGCATCCCTCTTTGCCAGGATGCGGGTGATTTCAAGTCGGGAATTGAAGATCGTCGCAATCGCTGCCTCGGACGTGGGACGTTCCTCTTCAAGAAAGACTGGAGGCAGCACGACTTTCGTCCATTTGATGCGAAGGTCTTCGGTGGGGTGCGACATGACTTCTTCCTGCCAGGGATCTTCCGCGCCAGGTTGGATCGTGGAACCGCAACGCAGCCACGGCGGAGTATGTGGGTGGAGGCCCACTTAGAAATCTATCAGCCTGCCCTGTGCGATCCCAACCCGCCCGCGGGACCTCATGGTGCAACCGCGATTCACTTACCCGGCTCTTTGTCCTTGGGCTCATCTTCGCCCTGGCCGGCATTTCCGCTCTTGTCTTTGTCTTTGCCCCAGGTCTTGTAGAGGCCCAGGTATCCATAGTTCTCGGTCTGGCCGGCCATGGAGTGCCCGTACGCGAAAAGGAGCTGCAAGCCGGGCGACTTGAAGTGGTAGTAGCCTCCTGCGTCGATCATGGAGGAGGCCTGGGTCTGTGGGGCCGCCAAGCCCTCACCGGCATGCGAAAAGGATTCGATGGAGAGCTCGAGCCGTTCGCCGAGTTCACGCTTGACCAGGAAACCGCCATAAGGAAAGCTGCGGTACTGAGTTTGGTGGATAAGGGTATACCCGGCACCTCCGACGAGACTCCACGGACCAAACTCCTTTTCGATCCAAACCGGCAGCTTGTACCACACGCGGCCTACGCCGAGACCCTTGTCGGAATTGCCGGTGGGTAACTCGAGCATAGTGAATGACCCGATCTGAGGACGATGCGCGGTCTGCTTGAGAAAGCCCCACTTCAAGCCGAGTTCCATATCGGTGAGCCCGAAGGCGCTCGGTCCGGTGCCAGCGGGAGCATAGACGGGATTATTCAGTGGAATCGCCGCCCCCAGTGGAAGAATTGCGTGCAACTGCACGGTCGGCACGGCGCCCCAGTTGAATTCGAAGGCGGGACCGGTGGGGTCGAGTTCCACTGGAGTGCCGTCGACCATGCCAAAGACGTAGAACTCGTAATGACCATAGTCGACCGGAGTGGGATCGTCCGTCTGAAAGGGCGGTCCCGCCTGGGCGTTCAGGCGCGAAACCGCCAGCGCGAAGAAGAGAAGCCAAATGACCCTCGCGAAGAGCCGGGGCACGTCTACCGGCATTCTCGGATTCTCAAAGAAGCCTTCGGCCATGCTGATGTCGATGCTGGAATTCCTCGCTGAGTCTAATGCGAATATCGCTGCTCTCCGGCTTCGATGGCAACGGCCAGCCGGTTCTTCTCCGGGGGCAGGGGGCAGGTCGCGTAGGGCGTATATGCGCAGGGCGGATTATAGAGCTCGTTGAAATCAAGTGTGAGGGTCCCGGGCTGGGTCAATCCATTACTGGGCAACCCTGTATGCAGGAAACGTGCGGCTTCGTACGTAGTGGTCTGGCTGGTAGTGTCGCGCAGGATAAAAAAGAGCTTGTCCTTTTCATCGCCTTCAATCACCGGCTCAAGGAGGTAGACTTTGCCCTTGAGAAGAAATTCAGCGGCCCCGGGCGCCGTCATGTTGAGCGTGGTGCCAATGATGGTGGCAATCCGTTCGATCTGGGGCGGCTTGTAAGGAATCCAGCGGGCGGTCACGCGATAGGTCGGGTCAGGCGCGTACCAATGCAGACCGCGAAACTGAGTGCGCGTCGGCGCGTCGGCATCTTTGACCCGGAGCGCATAACGTCCACCGCGGGGAAGGACCACCAGGGTGAGCCCGTGCCAGGTCAGCGTTGACGGCTTGGCATCATCGGCGCTGAGGGCGCCCTCGCGCACCGGCTTGCCATCGATCTGAAGGTCGGCCGGAAAACCACCCGATGGCGCGAGCAATTGCACCGTCGTTCCGGATACGGTCAGCAAGCCGATATGCGGGGGCGCATCGGCGCGAATCCTGATTTGATTATCGGCAGCGACGCCGAACGAGTTGAGGCCAGGCTTCAACCACTCAAGCCCGACGAGCGTAAGCCAGCTATCGGGAGCGGCGAGTTCGTGCTCGCGTTGGGATCGCCATGCGTCAAGCCCTTGGCGCCATGCTGCCTCGCCGGCAGATGCGGCGGCGCTGTGGGAGGCGGCCGAGGGCGCGCCCTGAGCGGGCAGAGCCAGAGGACTCAGCAACAGGACAGCCAATGCCGGTAAGACGTGCCTCGCGTGATTCATCCTCGACCTGACCTCCCCAAAGGATGGGGCACTCTCCTTATTATGCCTTCGTTGTGGGAACGGCAGAATTTGAGACTTGTGGATTGGGCCGCGGAGCGGAACTACATGAGGCCGGCGGCCCGGACTGAACGTTCGAACGAATACCGGGTACTCCGGGCAACCCTGACTCGCTTACGAATTGCGGAAGGCGTGGAGGGTGGTTTTGCCGCCCCGCATATGGCGGAAGACGCGGCTCTTCGACAGCAGCCAGGAGATAATCGAGAGGGTGATCCAGACCAGGGTGGCCAATGCGAATGTAGCTCCGGTAGAGAGCAGGGGAAGGCTGATCCAACAGGTAACGGCGAAACCGGCGAGGCCGATGGAGCCGAGCACGGCGCCCGCGGCATCCACGCCGGCAACGGTCCGGCCGCGCGTGGTTCCGTCGAATCCTGCGCGGGCCTTGTGCTTTTTCTCGTGCGCTTCCACCATGCTTGCTCCCGCGGGGAAGATCGCCGGAAAGGCCAGAAAGAGTCCTCCGACACCCGGACCAAAGCGTCTGGCAATCAGGCCGGCGGCCACACACACCGCTCCGCCAAAGAAGAACCGTACCGCCCACTCGTGGAGCGCAATGCCTTTTAGTGACGCGAGTTTCGCCTGAACAATCATCCAGATCTCACCGACTTAATAACGGACAAAAAACCAGAATGCCAGCGACGCGGCAAGCCACAAGGGCAAAAGCCCGACGGTGGTCGCGAGCGCCCGTGTTTTGTAGCGCATCAACAACCAGCTGGCCGTCGCGGCATAAAGAAAGAACGCGATGGCGCCAAAGATCATCGAATGCGCTTCGATCGCTGCATAGTCCTTTCCGTGCTGAGCGATCGCGATGCCGAGCGTCGTAAGCGCGATGGAGGGCGCAGCTCCGAAGAGACCCGCAAAGCTCTTCGGTCGGACCATCTCTGCAATCACGGCGAAAAGCGAAACAAGGACGCCGCCGATCAAGAAGCGGATTACAAGTTCTCCGGCCGGGGAGGATAGCACTCCGACTCCTCCTTCACGCCGCCCGCCGCGCTTTCTGGATCAGGCGCATGGCCTCGCCGGCATCCTTGCAGCCGAGCAGCCTGTATTGCTTTCCTTCGAGGCGATGGTAATTGACAAAAAACTCTTCGATCTCTTTGAGGAACGGAGGGGGCAGGTCCTTGAATGTGCGGATATTGGCATACTGATGGTTAGCCTCGGCGACGGCCAGGAGGCGGTCGTTGCGAATTCTGTTCTTCCCTTCGAGTTGCTCACCCTCGATGACACCAATCAGGCGAGAGGGCACCAGAACGCCCGGATACGCGGGTTCATCCATCAGCAGCAATACGTCTATGGGGTCGCCGTCTTGCGCAAGGGTTCGAGGAAGGAACCCGAAGTCATAGGGAAAACACATCCCGGCGGGAAGCACCTTGCGCAGTGCAAATACTCGTTGATCGGGATCGAACGCGAACTTGTTCCTGCTGCCCTTGGGAGTTTCGATAATGACCTGCAGAATTCCATTCTGCTTTTCCAACGGTTTGAGCACGGTTGGATTTGCCAGGCCTTTTGCATTTTTCTTGCCCACTGGAACCTCACTCATTATGGCGTGTTTACGCCCTATTCACATTCAGTGAGAGACCCGCCGCTGGGATTCGGTTGCCTTTCACGAGCACCGGATCGAGTCCGCCCGGTGGGTGAAATTTCGAGACTTATATCAGCTCACTGTCGGCCGCATGCTGCCGGGGTCCAACGGTCACCCGAGTTTGGCCCGTTGAAAGCATTCCGCATCTACCATCGAACTTGACGCTTTCGTTTCGGTCCGCCTAAAATTAAAGAGGGTAACTGCGTCCCGGATTTGCTGAGAACCCCTAGTCTATTCAGTGATTTGAGCCGGTTGAGACCTTCCGGACCGTCGGCAGAAATATGGCAGCATCTGCCGGCCATGAAAAAAGGGCGCAAGGGAGAACGCGGAAGATGTCGGATCGGGAGCGGCTGGTGCTCACGGCCATCATCGAGTTATACATCGCCACCGGCGAACCCGTGGCATCCCAGACTGTGTCGCGCTTTTTTGAGAACCGCGAAGGTTTGAGCTCTGCGACCATCCGCAATGTCATGGCCAATCTGGCCGAGGCCGGCATGCTTGAGCAGCCGCACACCTCAGCCGGGCGCGTGCCGACCGCCGCGGCTTTTCGCTATTACGTAGACCAGATCACGCAGTCCGGACGACTGGCCGCGGGAGCGCAGGCTGGCGCGCCCAACTCCATGCCGCAGAGCAATTCGCTGATGTCCTCTCTGAGCGAAGAACGGAGAGACCAGATCGAACGAAGCTTTTCAGGCGTCGCGAGCACCCATGAGTACCTGGAGCGCACGTCGCAGGTCCTGGCGCTGCTGTCGAGCGGGCTGGGTGTGGCCCTGGCCGCGGCGACCCAGGCGCAAGTGCTCGAGCACATCCATTTTTCGCGACTGACAACTGGTCGGGTGTTAGCCGTACTGGTCACCCAGACAGGCGCCGTGCAGGACCGGGTACTGATCCTCGATCGCGAACTGACGCATGTGGAGTTGGAAACAGCGGCACGCTACCTGAACGAGAGTTTTCGCGGCTGGGCCATCGAGCGGATTCGCGCCGAAGTAGCACGGCGCATGGAACTCGACCGTGCTGCATACCATCAAATGCTTGAAGCGGTCGAAGAACTCTGCCGCAAAGGCGCGCTATCAGGAGATCTGAGCGGCCCGGCGATTTTCGTGGATGGCATGGCAAACCTGATCGCGGCGGAATTGGATCGCGAACGGTTGCGTCAAATGCTGCTGGCGCTTGAAGCCAAACAGCGGCTGGTGGAATTGCTGACCGCCTACGTGGACGGCCGCCAGCAGGAGGTGCGCGTCGTGGTTGGGCTGGATCAGGCTTCGCCCGCCATGCAGGACCTGGTGTTAATCGGTGCCCCCGCCCGTCTCGGAGATGCCAACTTCGGCACCGTCGCAGTGATCGCTCCGACCCGTATCCAGTACCAGGAGATGATTCACGCGGTGCGATACATCGCGAAGCTTTCGGAGCGAATCCTGGAAATCCCAAACGACTGATGCCGCCCCAAAGATGGACCGGCGAGACGAACCGGCCCTTTGCGCATCTACTAGACCAGTAGCATCGCCAAAAGCCGATCTTCGTGACGGAATTTATCATTGAAAAAGCTGAGCAAGATCCTTCGGAGAATTCATAGAAGTATGCCAAAACATGAATCGGAACTGAGCGTAATGGAAAAGAGTGAAGTCGAGTCCGAGGCGCGACCGGCGGCTGAGGTCGATTCGGCAGCCCCCGAGGCACAAACCGTTCCAGCCGCCGCGCCTCCCGAATCCGGGGCGACCGTCGGCCAGGCCGAGTACGAACAGGTGAAGGCAGAACGCGACCACTTCAAGGACCGGCTGGCGCGGCTGCAGGCCGAGTTTGATAATGCGCGCAAACGGGCCGAGCGGGAAAAGGCCGAGTTTCGCGACTACGCCACGGGCAATGTTGTCGAACAGTTTCTTCCCGTGCTGGACAACTTCGAACTGGCGCTCAAGGCCAAGGGTTCGGCGGACCAGTTGCGCTCCGGCGTGGAGCTGATCGTCAAGCAGATGGAAGATGCCCTGCGCCAATTGCAGGTGACGCCGATCGCGACCACGGGCGAAGAGTTCGATCCGCGGTACCACGAGGCCCTGGGGTCTGTGGAGCGCGACGATCTGCCGGACCATACCGTCGCCGAAGAGATTCGCCGCGGCTACAAACTGCGCGACCGCCTTGTGCGTCCGGCCCTGGTGCGCGTGGTTTCCAACCCTAAACAGCAGAAAGAATAACATTGAGCGTGAGCAAAGCAGATTACTACGAGGTACTGGGCGTATCGCGGGATGCCAGTGACCAGGAGTTGAAGAGCGCCTATCGCAAGATGGCGTTGAAGTATCATCCTGATCGCAATCCCGGCGACCACGCCGCAGAAGAGAAATTCAAACAGGCCAGCGAGGCATACCAGGTGCTGTGCGATGCGGACAAGCGGGCTGCGTACGACCGGTACGGGCACGCCGGCGTTGGTGCGGCCGGGCCAGGCGGCTTTGGGGGATTCGCCGGCGGAGTCGACATCGGGGACATTTTCGGCGATCTGTTCGGCGAGATGTTCAACGCGGGCGGCGGCTCGCAACGGGGCTCTCGGCAGCAGCGCGGTGACGATCTGCGCTTCGACTTAACCATCGATTTTGAAGACGCCATCTTCGGGGCCGAGACGGAGATCAAGATCCGCCGCCTGGAGATCTGCCCGACATGCAGCGGGCGCGGCAGTGCCTCGGGGCGGGGGCCCACAGTGTGCTCCCAGTGCCACGGACGTGGCCAGATTCGCTATCAGCAAGGGTTCTTCTCTGTGGCTCGCACCTGCGGCGCCTGCGGGGGAACCGGGTCCATCATCGGCGATCCCTGTCAGGCGTGCCGTGGCGAAACGCGGGTGGCCAAGGAACTGAAGCTGAACGTGAAGGTACCTCCCGGGGTCGAGGACGGAACCCGAATTCGGTATGCCGGCGAAGGCGATGCCGGGCGCGCTGGCGGCCCCAAAGGCGACCTCTACGTGGTACTTTCGATCCGACCCCACGACTTCTTTGAGCGCAACGGGCAGGATCTTCAATGCGTGGTCCCCATCAGCTTTCCACAGGCGGCGCTGGGCGCGGAGATCGAGATTCCCGGCATCGACGGGCCCATCAATCTCAAGATTCCCGAGGGCACGCAGAGCGGCAAGGAGTTGCGCGTGCGCGGCCGCGGGGTGCCGTTCCTGAACGAAAAAAGAAACGGCGACCTTGTCGTCAAAGTGCTCGTGCAGGTGCCGCGAAAACTTTCGCGCGCCCAGCGGGAGCTGGTGTCGAAGCTGGCAGAACTTATGAACGTCGACAACAAGCCGACGTCACCAACCCTGATCGAGAAGATGAAGGACCTGTTCAACTAAACAGCGATCGGCTGGCAAATGCGCCCAACGAGGTGATGGCCTTGTCCGGCTTCTTCCGATAGGCTAGCCCCAAGTTTCTAGTCGAACTGGAAGACTGTTGTCGCGTGCGGGGCTCGCAGCGGCGATCTCAGGCGATAGCAGCCTGCGCGGCCCCTCTTCGAAGAGCTTTCTTGAAGCATTCTTCGCAGAAAGGAATTCCAAGCTTCGATGCCAGCGTCATGGCGGCCGCGGTCGCTGCCTGGTCCGCGTTTGCCGGCAGGCTAGCCGGTTCGGGAACGTCGCTGACGGGAGGTGGGGGTGGTGACGCCCCTCGTCTCGGAACCGGCATAACCGCAGGTTCCTCCGCCAACAACACGTTGTAGACCCGCATGACTGGTTTGCAGACATGCCAAAGCCCGCTCTTGACCAGGTGCGCGACCTGCTCGATGACATCCTCGTCCCGCAGGCGGTTCATCGGGATCGAGGGTCCCTCGAAGCGGAGGACATTGCGCATCGCCGTCATGGCAAAGGGGTCTCTCCGATAAGCCTGGAGCCATTGCTTTGCCGAAGACCCTTGCTCGAGGGCATCGAGGGTTCGAGCGGAGCGGCAGTTGGTAACCCGGTGAAGTTGCCATCCCCCCAGGTTTACAACAAGTGGATTGCCGCCATCGGGCGCCGACGAGTTGCCGGCATGGTTCTTTTCCGTTTCCCCATCGAATGGCTGATCGCGGGCAATATTAAGTGGCGGGATCATGGTTTGTCTCCGATCGCAGGATGAGGAGCATCCCGCTCCATATCGTCGTTAACTTGCCAATCAACTCCCGCTTCGAGGGTTTGCGGTAGAGCTGCTTGCTTGATGTTCCGGGTCGATTGGCATTATGCCACGTTCAGCAGGAACTTCAAAAAGTATTTAGGCCCGACTCTCTATCCGATCGTCAGGAGGGTAGGCACGGCCTGATCCGCAAGATGCAGATAGAAGTAGCCGATTCCCGAGGTCCTGGGTCTCCATTTAGTGAAGCCTTTTCTGCAATTTCGGCGATTCGCCTCGGGAGAGGTCATTTTCCCGGGCACTCCCCTGGTGTGACGAAAGTCGCTGAAGCCCCGCGTTGCCCTTCGATACCCTGCAAATGGAGGGGATTCCAAGATGGCAAGCCCGGTCGCTCACACGATTCCATCGCATGAACCAAAAAAGAAATGGACGCGGCGCTCTTCCCCGGATCGATCCCAACGAATCCGCCGCACCGTTCAGTGGCTCTTCATCGCCTTGAACGCCTGGATCGGGTTTCAGTTTTATCTGTGGGTACGATATTTCGAGCGTGGCGGAAACGCCCTGTATGTGGCCCGGCCGGCCGGAGTGGAAGGCTGGCTCCCCATTGCGGGGTTGATGAATTCAAAATACTTTTTCCTCACCGGGCGCGTTCCCGCGATTCATCCTGCGGCAATGTACTTGTTTCTGGGCTTTGTCCTGATGAGTGTTCTGCTCAAGAAAGCATTCTGCTCCTGGTTGTGTCCGGTCGGAACTTTCTCGGAATATCTCTGGAAAATGGGGCGGCGGATTTTCGGGCGCAACTTTCGGCTGCCGAAATGGGCGGACTTGCCTCTCCGCGGACTCAAGTACCTGCTGCTCGGCTTTTTCGGCTGGATCATCGGGGGCATGTCGGTTGAAGTCCTGGACGGATTCATGTCGACGCCCTACGGGATCATCGCCGATGTGAAAATGCTGGACTTCTTCAGGCACATGGGGCTGACCGCGGCAATCGTCATCGGCCTGCTGGTGATCCTCTCAATGCTGGTCCAGAATTTCTGGTGCCGTTACCTGTGCCCTTACGGAGCGCTGCTTGGACTGATGTCAATTTTGAGTCCGGCAAAGATCCGTCGCGATGCCAAGGCTTGCATCGATTGCGCCAAGTGCGCGCACGCTTGTCCGGCGGGTCTTGCGGTAGACCAACTGGTACAAATTCGTTCCGCTGAATGCAGCGCGTGCATGGTATGCGTGGCCGCATGTCCCGCGGAGAACGCACTGCAATTTGCACTGCCCGCGCGAAAGGCAGCGGCAGCACCGCAGCGGTGGTATCGACGTACATTGGGGCCAGTTGCGGTCGCGGCAATTCTTGCATACATCTTTTTGGGAGGCGTCCTGCTGGCCCGAGCCACGAATCACTGGCAAACCAACATCCCCCGCGACGTCTACATGAGCCTGGTGCCTCATCCAAACCATGTGAGCCATCCCGGAATTTGACCGGTCTGCGCAAGAGGCTATCAGCGCGGTCAAGGATGACCCGCAAGCCAGTCCTCAGTTTCTTTTCCGTCCGGGCTCGCACCAACCTATGGAACAATGGGTTCCGGCAATCAAGAGCAGGACGGGGAGAAGCGATCTTATGCGACTAAAGAACGGCCTTGTAACAGGGATGGGCGCGTTGATTCTTGCGGGCCCCGGCTTAGCCATCGCAGAACAAGCGTGTGAGGCGCTCAAAGACATCAAGCTTGATCACGCGACGGTGGTCTCGGCCGTATCGCAGGAACCGGCACCTTTGAAGCAGCCCCCGGGGATGCCATTCAAGGTGCCGGACGTCACGGTTCCAGCGCATTGCGAAGTGAGCGGGGTGGCGCGCCCAACATCGGATTCCGAAATCGATTTCACTTTATGGCTGCCGCCCAGGGAAGCCTGGAACGGCAAATACATGCAGCGAGGCAACGGGGGCTGGGCCGGATCGATCCAGCCGGCGGTTCTGGTGGCGCCGCTCACGCGTGGTTATGCGGTTTCAGCGACGGACGACGGCCATCAGGCCAAGGGCATTATGCCGGACGCGACGTGGGCCATCGGGCATCCGGAAAAGCTGATTGATTTCGGCTATCGATCACTGCATGAAACAGCGATTCTTTCGAAACAGATCCTGCAGGCCTACTATGGCAAGGCCGCGGGGCAGGC
>DASXGD010000455.1:0-3119 GCA_036489245.1 Occallatibacter sp.
CTCCGCCGCGTGCTGCTCACGGTCGAGGTTGGCCTCACGGTCGTCCTCCTCACCGGCGCCGGCCTGCTCTTGAAGAGCTACCAGCGCCAGCGCTCCGCCGACATGGGTTGCGCCACGCAAAACGTGCTCACCATGCGCATCGGACTTCCCGGAGCGCGCTACAAGACGCCCGGGCCGGCTCCGGCCGATTTTTTCAATGCCCTCCTGGCGCGCGTGCGCGCCCTGCCCGGAGTTGAGAACGCCGGTCTTGTGACCGCGGTGCCGGGCCAGGGCTGGTGGGAAGACAACGGCTTCAGCATCGTCGAACACCCGCCGCTCCCCAAAGGAACAGCCAACGATGCGCTGAGCCGAACCGCCGATCCCGGCTATTTCACCGCCATGGGCATCCCCATTCTCCGCGGCCGCACTTTCAATCAGAGCCTCCGGCTCGATCAAGCCAACGAGATCATCATCAGCGACGGCCTCGCCAAAAAGTTCTTCCCTGGCGAGGAACCCCTCGGCAAGCACCTGAAGACCAATGACAGAACCTACACGATCATTGGCGTCGTGGGCGATACGCGCTATGAAATCGGCGAGGAACCGTTCCCCGCGAAGTATTTCCCCATGAACGAGGGAAGAGAAAACTACGGCACGCTCGTCATCCGCTCCAGCCACGATGTGGAGCAATTGGCCTTGCCCGTACAGCGCGCCATACAGGAAATGGACCGCGACCTGCCCGTAGCCGACGTCCTCACCATGAATCAGCTGCTCGGCAAATCGACCCTGGACGAGAGCTTCAACACCACGCTGCTGACCGGGTTCGCTGCCCTCTCGTTGCTGCTCGCCGCCGTCGGCCTGTTCGGCGTGCTGTCGTATATCGCCGCGCAGCGTACCGGCGAGATCGGCATTCGCCTGGCCCTCGGCGCACGGCGCGAGCAGGTGTTGGGCAAGATGCTTACCGATGGCCTGCGGCCGGCTTTGATCGGACTCGCCCTGGGACTGGCCGCGAGCGCCGCAGCCTCGCGGGTGATGGGCGGCATGCTCTACAAAACTCCTCCGCTCGATCCCATGGTGTTCACAACGGTATCGGCAACATTATTGATCGTCGCGGCGCTGGCCTGCCTGGTTCCGGCGTGGCGCGCATCGCGT
Source organism: Occallatibacter sp. (assembly GCA_036489245.1). Taxonomy (GTDB): domain Bacteria; phylum Acidobacteriota; class Terriglobia; order Terriglobales; family Acidobacteriaceae; genus Telmatobacter. Next base: position 1,129 of record DASXGD010000455.1, read on the forward strand.
GTGGACCCCATGCAGGCCCTGCGCACGGAATAGAAAACAGGGAACGAGGGAACAGGGAACAAGGGAACAGGGAACAGAAAAGCTCGCGAGGGCGAGCAGCTGACAACTGAGAACTAAGAACTAAGAACTGAGAACTCGATACCAAGGGAACAGGGAACAAGCTAGAAGCTAGCAGCTAGGAGCGGACACGATGCGCTGGTTCGATCTGTTCACCATGAAACTCGGCATGCTCTTCGGCCGCAGCCGCGCCGGCGCCCTTCTTGATGACGAATTGCGCTTCCACCTGGAGCGCCAGATCGCGGAGAATCTCGCCGCCGGCATGAGCCCGGACGAAGCCCGCCACGCGGCCATGCGTGCCTTCGGCAATCCGGCCCTGCTGCGCGATCAGGCGCGCGCCACCTGGAACTGGACCTGGCTCGAATCGCTCCTTCGCGATTTCCGCCTCGGCACCCGCACCCTCACGCGCTCGCCCGGCTTTGCCGCCATAGCCGTCGTCGTGATCGCGCTCGGTATCGGCGCCAATGTCGCCATCTTCACCGTGGTGCGCTGTGTCCTGCTCAAGCCGCTGCCCTATCGCGACCCCGAGCGGCTCGTCATGTTCTTCGAGACCGAATCGAACCACACGGGCCTCGACGCTTTCATGCCCGTGGCTGCAGGCAGCTTCGCTGAATGGCAACAGGCCACACGCGGCAAGGCGGACATGGCGCTGGTTTCACCCTTCCAGGACTACAACGTGTCCGGCGAGGGAGGCAAGCTTCCGGAGAGCGTGGAAGCGGGGTGGTGTTCGGGAAACTTCTTCTCGGTGCTCGGCGTAACCCCGATGCTGGGGCGCGCCATCACCGCTGAAGATGACCGGCCGAGTGCGCCGGCGGTTGTCCTGCTTAATTATCCCTTCTGGATTCGGCGATACGGCGGCGATCCCGCCATCGTCGGCAAAACCATCTGGCTGAATGCCAAGCCCTACGTAGTGATCGGCGTTCTTCCCCAGTCTTTTCTGTTCAGTAGTTCTTATGGCGGAGACAAGGTGCAGTTCTGGACGGCGGTGGCGCACGAAGCGCCTCCCTCCCTGATGACGGCCTTTGGCGATCATGAGTTTTTGGTAGCGGCGCGGCTCCGCCCCGGAACCACTCTCCGGAGCCTGGTGATGCAATTGAAGGCGGTCCAGAAGCACATCGAGATTTCGCACGCCCTGCCCGCGATCCATGATTCCGCACTCGGGCGTTCGATGCTGGACGACGGCGTGGGCTCATACAAGACGCCTCTATACGCGATGTTCGCGGCAACCGGATGCGTGTTGCTGATTGCGTGCATGAACGTTGCCAGCCTCCTGGTGGCCCGCGCGGCTGCGCGCCGCAAGGAAATGGCCATTCGATCGGCGTTGGGAGGAGGGCGAATGCGCCTGCTGCGCGAGCGGATCATCGAAAGCCTCGTGCTGTCGGCCGCTGGCGGCGCTTTGGGATGTCTCCTGGCAGTCGGGGCGGTGCAGTGGCTGGTGCAGGCGCGCATGAATATGAACCGCATCGGCACGGTGCATATGGATGGCATGGTGGCGGGTTTCGCGGTGGGGGCGATCGCGCTGTGTGCTCTCTTTTCGGGATCGATTTCCGCCTTCGGGTCGGTGCATTTGCGAATTCTGGCCGCCTTGCAGGAGTCATCCAGGGCGCAAAGCGCGGGCCGCGCCCGGGCCGCGCTTCGCCGAACGCTGCTGGTGCTCGAGGTTGGACTCACCGTGATCCTTCTCGTCGGAGCGGGCCTTCTGCTGAAGAGCTATCAGCGCCTGAGGAGCAACGACATTGGCGTGCCGGTCGATCATGTGCTGACACTGAGTCTCGCCCTGCCCGAGGCGCGTTATAAGGACGCGGTCCAGCAGGTCGACTTTTTTGAGACTCTGATCGACCGGGTGCGCGCACTGCCCGGTATTGAAGCGGCCGGACTGGTCAGCCGGGCTCCCGGCGAGGGCTATGGCGGAGATCGTATCTTCAACGTTGTGG
>DASXGD010000464.1:0-3784 GCA_036489245.1 Occallatibacter sp.
ATTGTTTGGAAGGTCCTTTCTTCCGTTTCCGTACCTTGCCGCCGTCGATAACTACATCATGCGTGTAGCGCTCGCCCTCGACCTCGATCTCGCCAAATTTGACCAGTCGTGCTCTCATTTCTCAATCTTCCGCCGCCTCGACCTGCAAGGCAATGATGCCGTGATCCGCGTTTACGATAAGGCTGGCAACGTGATTGAGACGCAGGAGCACACTGGCGATTTCAAAGAGTGGTAAGTTCGCGTTTTTGTTGCAGCGCATCAGATCTCTGCCCTGATCGACGAATTTGGGTGGAAGTTCGCTCAATCATTTTCAGTGTCCGGATAGCCTCTTTAGGTTTGCAATGGCATCTTGGTCGCCTTCTGACTTCGATAATCGTCACAGGCAGGTCCTTTGCGTTTTAGTCCAAACAACGGTATATGTTCACTTGAACGGAATGCAATCCTCAAACGGTCACCTGTTACCACAGCCGGATCGGAAAAGGGCGTCTTAGAAAAACAGATCTGTAGTATCCACCGGGCAAAGTTCACGGTCGTTTTCTACGGTCTGAAGGTTTTTTGCTGCAAAACGGCGCAAATCTGCGTAAGGCGTTGCGAATGGTGAATGGCCGAGTCACCTAGCGTCAGCAACAGTGCGCAAGCCGGTGAAAACACGCGTAAAATCTCTTTTTGGGGGAATCGCCGGCTGCATAGAGCGGCTTTGACTCTCGTACGCGCATACCGTAGACTCATGACGGTTTCCAGCGACGGATCGAAGAGGTACCAGACGTGACCTGGCAAGGCGGAAAGCTCAGGCGAGAAGACAGCAGGGGATTGCCTTTCGCGCGTTTGCGAACGTTGGCCGGGCCTCAAGACGATGCGGTTAAAAGCATCAACCAATTGTCAAAGGCACTGAGCGGATTTGGCAAGGCAGTCCGCTTGCACATCAGGCTGGTGAGCGGAGCCTATGGCGAAACAGTGGAGCATTGGGACGTGCAGGGCGGTGCGAAGAGCGGGAAAGCGACGAAGGCCAAGCCGAAGGGCCCAGACGTGGTAGTGGTGATGCGTCCTGAAACGTGGGCGCAGATCGCGCAAGGACAGCTTGCTCCGTATGAAGCGTTGTACTCGGGCAAATTGCGGGTCGGAGGAGATTTCGAGATGGCGAAGGCGATCGTGAAACACCTGACGGATCCGTCGGCGCCGTATGTGGCACCTTGTTGAGCGGAGGCGGCGATGGCAGAGACGATCGGAAAAATCACCAACATCAAGGTCATGAGCTTCCTGCAGGACACGGTCAATGCTTTCGACATCGCGAACATCAGCTTAAAAGAGACGAGCACGGGGACGACGTGGCTGTTCCACTTATGGCAGAGCCGTGACGACGATACTGCCGTCCATCGCGTGGTCGAGACCCAACGGCTGGCACTGGCGCGAGAGGCCGCGGTCCGCAAGCTGACGGTGCACGTCTTCGCGGAGCCCGACTCGGGGTTCGTGGACGGAATCCAGGTTGATACACCTTGATTACGGTTACCGGAGTCGGTCCCAGCCTGAGCACGTTTCCGCGCCGCCCCGCGAATGATAACCATTCTTCCACGGGGCGGATCACTGCCTTGGCGCTCGGCGCGGATGGAAAGCGCATGTACGCCGGGAGCTGGGCGGGGGTGTGGAGGTCTGACAATGCGGGGCAGACGTGGTCGCAACTGACTTGGCCACAGCCCGATTTGACGGTGCAGCCGGATATCCCCGGAGCGTTGTATGCGCCGCACATTTTCGATCTGGCGGCCTCGCCGGCGGATCCGAATGTCGTGCTGGTGTCAGCGCTCGACAGCGAGTACGCCGACGGCCGAGACGGCATCTACCGCACCACCGATGGCGGAGCGACCTGGACGCTGGTGTTGCCGGCTGTGAGCACGTGCAACATTGTGTTCGCGCCCGATGACCCGCAACTGGTGTACGCAGTCACCACAGAGGCTACGGGCATCGTCGTGGGGCGGAGCGGAATAGCCTCGGGAAGCTCCGGCGTGGTTGCCATCAGCCAAAACGGCGGGGCGAAGTGGACAAAGAAATTTGTGGGATCTTCGCTGTGGCACGTTGCCGTGGGACCACTCGAGCCAGACGGCAAACGGCGTGTGTATGGGCTGGGCGACGGCGTAGTTTGGTATTCGACGAATGGCGGGCAGACGTGGAAGCAGGATCTGGGCGTGGTGCCCCAGATCACCAACGTGCGAACCATCCTGTCGGGTTTTCAGACGAGCTGCGGTGGCAATGGCGTAGGGAACTTCGGCGGCCAGATCGCGTTTGCCGCCGGCGATGCGGCGCAGCTTCTGGCCCTGGAGCCGGGGAATCCGTCCAGGGTCTACATGGTGACAAGCGGAGGAGCCCTGGGCCCTACGTACTACGCGGACCACGTCCCCGACGGAACGCTCGTCAACACCGACTGCCGGCGGCTGGCTGACGAGGCGAGCCTGTGGGTCGGAGACTTCAGCCGGTTCGAGTTGAACAACGGGAACGCTCAGTGGGCGTTGCTGCCCGGTCCCCCAGTGTATTCCGGCGAGACCAGCCCCAGCGGCAATTGTTATGTGGTAACCAAAGCCACCAGCAATGGGTTCCTGTTGTTCTTTTCCGACAATAGCCACGTGCATGTCTCCGCTGGGACCCCCACCGACAATTCGTCTTGGCACCGCTTGGACGGCATGGACGCCTCGGTGGCCCATCACGCGGGAGCGCACGAGAACGACGTATTCATGCACGTGGACCCCCACGCCATCGCGTTTACCCCGGACTTTGAGATCACGTTGAAGCCTTCGAGCCAGCCAAGTCCGTACAACAAGAACAGCGAGCTGGATCAACATGTCGCCGGGAGACTGTGGATGGCGAACGACGGCGGCGTGTACTTCTGCGATGACGGCGGCCGCAACGAGAACAGTTGGCAGATGCCAACCGGGCTGGAGACCCTGGACCCCATCAACGTCGCGGGACTCTGCGGAATCGGCAGCCAGCCCGCGCTTTATTTCGGCTGCGGAGACAACAACGATTTCTTTTCGCTCGACGGCGGCCAGCAGTGGGGAGATCCCGGTTCAGGCTGCGGCGATTGTGATGCGTGGTTTGCCGATCCGGCGCAGCTGAACCGTGTCGTTCAGTTCCTGCCCAGGACGAAACCCGGAGTCTTCGGCATCATCCGCAGCATCAGCATCCTCGGTCCCGCGTATCCCGATGCCGGTAGTGTCTTGAGCAAAGCGTATGCGCCTTCGCCGCTGAAGATCAATTTCAACGATGCCACCCAGTTGGTGTCGTATGCGCGGTCTGACGTCTACCTGCTCGGCTATCGTCCGCTGATCATGACGCTGGCGACGGAAGCGCCGCTCCCTGATGGCGATATCGTCGTCGTCGAGCAGGCACTGGACGGCACCGCTAATTTGTTTCGCACCACAAAGATCACTTCCATCACATCGGTGAGCCAATGGCACGATCTGAGTAAGGCGCAACCCATCGGTCCGCAATTGCCGGCGGGCGCGATCATCCCGCAAGCCAGCGGCGGACACGCGAATCCCGTCTATTACGTGGGGACGCGGTTTGGCGGGCAAGTTTTCAAGCTTAACAGCGCACAAACTTCATGGGACATGATCGTGCCCAACAACTCACTTCAGACTCCGGTCTGGAATGCACTCCGGTGGTTCGTTGACCCGTATGAGCCGCAAACCATCTACGTGCTTGATGCGGACGGCGTCAAAGTGTCGGCAGATGGCGGGCTCAGTTGGTTCTTCGACGCCGGCTTCACGCGAGCGATCACCGCCGGCGGCAAGCTCAC
>DASXGD010000505.1:0-12911 GCA_036489245.1 Occallatibacter sp.
AGCGGCCAGCTTTATCAAGCCCGTCTACTGGCACCCCTTCATGCCCAACGGCTGGACCGGCATGCTCTCCGGCGGCTCGATCATTTTCTTTACCTACATCGGTTTCGACTCCGTCTCCACCGCCGCTGAAGAGTGCAACCGCCCGCAGCGCGATCTGCCCTTCGGCATCCTGGCAACGCTGGTAGCCTGCACTCTCCTGTATGGCGGAGTCGCGATCGTCCTCAGCGGCATCGTGCCCTGGCAGTCAATCATGGGCGACGGCGCGCCCGTGGTCAACGCGCTCAAGCGCCTGTCCCTCATGCCCGGGGGAAGCAGCCTGCGCTGGGTTGAACTCATCGTCCTCATCGGCGCCATGCTGGGCATGATTTCGTCCATCCTCGTCTTCCAGCTTGGCCAGGCGCGCGTCTGGTTTGCCATGTCCCGCGACCGCTTGCTGCCCGACATCTTCTCCCGCATCCACGCCCAGTTCCGCACCCCCGCGGTGGCCACGTGGGTGGCTGGATTCGTGGTCGGAATCCCCGCCGGCCTGCTCGACATCGGCACCGTATCCAACCTCTCCAACATCGGCACCCTGTTCGCCTTTGTGCTGGTCTCGATCGCCGTGCTCATCCTTCGCTATCGCGAACCGGAGCGCCATCGCGCCTTCCGTGCCCCCTTCGGCCCCGTCTTCCCGGTGCTCAGCATCATCTTCTGCGTGGTGCTTATGATGGGCCTCGAAGTCCTCACCTGGTCCGCCTTCTTCATCTGGCTCCTGGTCGGCCTGATGATCTACTTCTTCTACAGCCGCCACCGTTCCGAGTTCGCCCCCGCCCGCTAGGTAGAGGACGATCATTCATCGCTCGCCACTGTCTTCCTGAGTGCGCCACGGCGGACGAATGATCCGCAGATGCCTTTCGTTAGTCATTATGCAGTGACCGGCGCTGCGCAAGTCGTGGGTTAGGTAGCCGAGCCAGATGGCGAAGTACGTAAGCTTGGGCACGATGGCCAACCGGGAAGATTCGATGCGCCAGTTCATCAAGAAGCTTGGTTCGCCCGAGCAGTTGCGCGCTTGCTATGAAGCAGGGCCGGCAGGATTTGAACTTTAGTGGCAGCGGGCTCAGTTGGGTGTCGAATGCGCGGTGGTAGCGCCGACGCTGGTACCGAAGAAGCCCAGAGACCGGGTGAAGACAGACCGGCGGGATGCGTTGAAGCTGGCACGCAGTCATCGTTCCGAAGATCTGGCTGCAGTGTGGGTTCCCGACGAAGACTCCGAGGAGTTACGCGATTTTGTCCGCCAACGGGAGGCAGCCAAGCAGGACCAACTGTGTGCGCGGCATCGATTAACCAGGTTCCTTCTCCACACGGGTCGGAATCAAGACTAGGTTGGTGCTTATTGCTGCTTCCTTGCGAACTATTAACCAGTCTGTTCCTTCTGATTGTCAGCGACAGGGTGAGACTTGGTTTCTACCTCATTGTCGTGAATGGTTGTAGTATGCGGGATTCGTGCTTCCTGACGTTTTCGGAACTCGTGAAGGCTGGGACCGAGGCGATCTGGTTGCGACTGGCTTGTGGTTGGTTTTCATTGCTATTGTCGTTGGAGCAGCGCATCCACTGAAATACAGGGCTCTCACGTCGCAATCATTACGCCAGCAGGCCCTTTTCGCGGAGCAGGGTGTCCGCTCGCTCGAAGCTATCGATAATAATTACGCCCTGGGCTCGGGCCTTGCCTGCAAAGCGGGTGGCGTCGTCTTCGCCAAATTTCAGATCCTGCAGGAACGAGACCAGTTCGTCGTAGGAACTGGCCTTGGCCGGACGCGTGTTCATCCGCCCCGCATAGGGAAGAAAGACGACTTCGAAGTGGGCCTTGACGCCTTCCGCAGCAGGCTTCGCGGTAATGCGAAGATTCCCAATCACCTTCGCCATACACCCCTCCGTGCGCCAAGACCCTCGCGACTGGACTTGCCCATCGATATCAAGTCTGCCACATCGAGGCGTATTGAGGGCAGTGATCAAGCCGGTTCCCGCGCCTTCAAACAGCGATCATGAATCCGCGCTCGATCAGTTTCCGGATCATGGCCAGGCACTCTCCCTGAACCCTCTCGACCGGGGCACCCGCGTTAGCGGCCAGACGCTCTATCGCATCACCCGCGGTGCGCGTTCCATCGCAGGTAACCAGGAATTCGGCAACCAGTGGCTGCACATCGATGTGGAATGGAAAACCGCTGATCAGACGGAGGGTCAGTGCCTCCGCACGCCATTGCCCCTCATGCTGCTGGCAGACCTGTTCGAGACGAACTTCCGGGGATAATTTGGGACGAAGGAGGAGCAACTGTTCGTCGCCGCTGTTGTGCTGCATCAGATCGTGCGCGGCGAATGTGGACACGATCATCTCTCCGAGATTGCCCTTGGGGGTTTTGGGTACTTCTTCGATGCGGACCCAGTTGTGACCCTCGCGCCGACGCATCACGATCAGGCCGTCGTGGATGGCTTCGACGCCGCGATGACGATAGTACTGCATGTAGCCCGCGTAACTGGCGGCATCCTGCGAAGGATCCTGCGACGTTTCGCGGATGCGATGCTGCGCGTACTCCTCCGGATCCTGGGTCAATCCCTTCATCACCCAGGCATCGCAGCCATTGCCCTGAATCCACTCGGCGATGCGCTCTTCCCAGGGCTGGTCTTTGATCTGAGCCCATTCGCAGAGCATCTGCATGTAGCCGCCCTCATTCAGGTATTCAGGCCCCTCTTTGACCAGGCGGCGGCAGAGACCATCGAGTTCCATGGGGTTTTCGCAGAATAGGTAGTCGCCCTGCGGGGTGATGAAGAATGGGGGATTGGAAAGAATGAGGTCGAATCGGCGGCCGGCCACAGGAGCGAAGCAGTCGCCCGCCATGGCCTCGATGTTGGCGAGATCGTTGAGGCGGGCGTTGAAGCGCGTGCAGGCCACCGCGCGCTGGTTCAGGTCGGTGGCCACCACGGCGTCGCTGTAGCGCGATGCGCCCAGGCTGAGTATGCCGCTACCCGCGCCCAGATCGAGCGTAGCGCGGGAGTGGCGCTGCACCGCAAACCGGGCCAGGAACTTGCTTGTGGGGTTAGGCCAGAGCACCATCTCCACATTCTTGTTGTCGATGGCCGAAGCGTGGTCGGAGGCGACCAGAAAACCGTCGACGTGCAGCAGCATGGCCTGGGGGACAAGACTGTCCCCCTCACGTGAAAGCAAGCCCGCTTCGAGCATGAGGTAAACCATGTCTGCGGGTATGACCTCGGCGACCTGGTCCTGATCCTGAGGCAGGGCCAACCAGAACCAGCGCAGCAACGCATTGAGCGGAGTGGGAGCCGAAGTGCGATCGAGAAGCCGGGCCTGGTTGCGCAATTGCCGCGAGGGAAGTTCCGCAGCGCCCAAATGTTTGCGCAGGCTGGTCTCGGTGTAGCCCGCGTCTTCAAAGAACGCGCGCAGACGGCGTGAATCTTCGCTGGAAAGCGGAGTGAGCATCAGGACACAACATAACAGGTTTCGGAGGTCAGGATTCAACGGCCAGGTGATTGGCACCTTTGTTGACGACGTTCCGCTTATACCGGCAGAAGTCTTTGCTTTTGCGCGATGAAACTTCCCCTCGGTGTCCGACATTTATCAGCCTTGACGCCCGACTGTTTCCTGCTGCCTGAACGCTCAAACGGGAAACATGATTTAGGGCAAAGGGGCGAGAAGTATTTGTCTTGACCGGGAACGGGGCGTGTGTTATCAACAGAAACGCGCAGAATGTGGGTCACGAACGTGCGGCTAGCTTTTTGGGGTTGCCCAAACTGCGACTGCGTTTTGTGCGTCGGCCCAGATTCTCCGGTTCTTCTGGTAATCCCCACAACCCGAAACTTGTCTCGGTAACGAGGTTTTTTTTCTCACCGGGGCTGTTGGTGCGTGAGCCCGAAAATTTCGGCGAAACGTCCCGCCGCCCTTGATCACAATTCGTCTTGAGGAATTCATCATGGCAAAACAAAGTGCGCAGCATAAGCTCGACCGGGTGCGTCCTCCCCGGGTTCAGATTACGTATGACGTCGAAGTCGGTGGCGCCATCGAGCTCAAGGAATTGCCGTTCGTTGTTGGTGTGCTAGGAGATTTCACCGGCAATCCGGAACAACCACTACCCAAGCTGAAGGAGCGCAAATTTGTCGAGGTGAATCCTGATAACTTCGACACGGTCCTGGAAGGGATGAAGCCACATCTCTCCTTCTCCGTTGAAAACAAGCTGAGCGACGACCCCGGGGCGGCAAATTTGAAAGTCGATTTAAAATTTCGCAAATTTGACGACTTTGAGCCCGCAAATGTCGCTAAACAGGTTAAGCCGCTGAAAGAGCTGCTGGATCTTCGGACGCGTCTTTCCGACCTGCGCGGTTCGCTGCAGGGCAACGACAAGCTCGAAGAACTGCTTCTGGAAGCGGTGGGCAATACCGAGAAACTGGACAAGCTAAAGGGTGAGATCGGCCCGGGAGGTTCCAATGCCTGAGACAGCTGCGAATGCGGCGGCAGCAGCCGCGACAGTTGAAACGCAGGAATCGAGCCTTCTCGATCAAATCGTAGAGCAAGGCCGGTTTGGCGAAGCCAAGGAGCGGGGCAAGGACCTGGTCAAGGAATTCGTGGCCCAGGTGCTTGAGGGCTCCATGACCATCGCCAAGGACGCGGAGATGATGATCAACGCGCGCATTGCGCAGATCGATCATCTGCTCTCCATCCAGTTGAACGAGATCATGCACCATGCCGCGTTCCAGAAGCTGGAAGGTTCCTGGCGCGGATTGAAGTACTTGATGGACAACAGCGAGACGGGCGTGGGGCTGAAGATTCGCGTCATGAATGCCTCGAAGAAGGAGTTGCTGCGGGACATCGAAAAGGCTCCCGAATTCGACCAGAGCGCCCTCTTCAAGAAGATTTACGAGGAAGAGTACGGCGTCTTCGGCGGGGCTCCGTTCGGCGCCTTGATGGGCGACTTCGAGTTCGGCAAACACCCGGAAGATATGGCGCTGCTGGAAGGTCTGTCCCATATCGCGGCCCAGGCCCATGCGCCCTTTGTGAGCGCAGCGGCCCCCGATCTCTTCAACCTCGAAAGCTACACGTCCCTCGATGCGCCGCGTGACCTTGCCAAGATTTTCGACTCGACGGAATATGCAAAGTGGAAGTCGTTCCGCCAGAGCGAGGATTCGCGCTATGTCGCCCTCACCTTGCCCCGCACGCTGGGCCGGCTGCCCTACGGCGCGGAAACCAAGCCCATCGATGAGTTCCGCTACGAGGAACACGTGGACGGCACCGATCACTCCAAGTACCTGTGGATGAACGCGGGCTATGCGCTGGCCTCGAAGATGACGCAATCGTACTCGCTATATGGCATGTGCGTAGCCATGCGCGGGGTGGAAGGCGGCGGACTGGTGGAGGGCCTGCCGGCCCACACCTTCGCCACCGACGAAGGCGACCAGGCACTGAAATGCCCGACCGAGGTGCCGATTACCGATCGCCGCGAAAAGGAATTAGCTGACCTCGGCTTTGTGCCGCTGGTGCACTGCAAGGGCACGGACTACGCCGCGTTCTTCAGCGTGCAAAGCTGCCAGAAGGCCAAGACTTACGACACCGATTCGGCCAACGCAAATGCGCGGCTCTCAACCCAGCTTCCCTACATCATGGCTGTCTCGCGCTTCGCGCACTATCTGAAAGCGATGATGCGCGACAAGATCGGCAGCTTCATGTCGCGGGAAGAGGCGGAACGATTCCTCAATCGCTGGATTACGCGGTACGTCACACCAGACGATTCCGCGTCGCCGGCAACCAAGGCGGAGCGCCCGCTGAGGGAAGCGCGTATCGACGTGAGCGAGGTTCCGGGCAAGCCAGGCGTTTACCGCGCCGTCGCTTTCCTGCGGCCTCACTTCCAGCTCGACGAACTTACTGTTTCACTTCGGTTGGTGGCCGAGTTACCTGCGCCCGCGAAGTAGTACGAACCGATCGGCACAACGGAGCAGCTGCGGAAGACTCGGAGTTTTCGAAAGGGTGTGGTACCCGGAGTTCCCGAACATGCACTACTACTCGTGTTCAGGCATCTTCGGATACCGCGCCGCACGGACCAAGCGTTAGACCTGGGGTAACAGTTTCGGGCCCGTACGTTCAACCCGGAATCTTTCGCAGTTGCTGAAGTTGTGCCCTGATGCCGGGCGAGTTTTTTCTCGAGACGCGCAGTATCAGGGGAAAATTCCTCTTGCCTTGACCTCTGGGCGGCAGCCAGCTGCCGCTCTCACCAGCACGTAGTTTCGAACGGACCTCTCAAGGAGATAGCAATGGCAGTCAATGCATACCTGATCATCGATGGACGTCCCGGGCCCAGCACCAGCAAGGCCGACGCCATCGATATTCTTTCGTTCAGTTTTGGAGCCAGCCAGACCGCCGTCATCGGCGTGGGCTCATCCGGCGGCGAGGCCCGTGCGGGCCGTGCCAATCTGAACGACATCACCATCATGAAGGTGGTCGACAAGGTGTCCCCCCTGCTCTTCGACGATTGCGTTACCGGCAATTATCTGAAGAAGGTGGATATCATTTACGACAAGCCGATGGGCGACGACCAGCAGGATTACTACAAGATCCACCTGGAAGATGCCCTGATCACCTCCATCCAGCACTCTGGTTCGAATGAGAACCCGGTCGAGTCGGTCAGCTTTGCCTACAGCAAGATCAAGGTGAGCTACAACCCTGAAGAGGGCGGCGCGCTCAAGGGCTTCATCGACAAGGGATTTGATGTACTCAAGCTGAAGCCCTGGTAAACGGGCGGGCAAGAAGGCAAACGGTGGCATCAAACCCCAGAGAGCTGTTCAAAGCGGGGAAGGTGCGGGAAGCCATTCAGGCGCTCACGGCACTTTTACGTGATCGTCCTTCTGATGTGGCTTCACGCACCTTCCTGTTCGAGTTGCTGTGTTTCGCCGGCGAATTCACGCGCGCGGAGAAGCAGCTGGCGGTGCTGTCGAGCGGCAGCCCGGAAAAAGAGACCGGCGCGATCGTCTACTACGCGGCCCTGCATGCGGAGCGGACGCGCCACGAGTTTTTTGAAAAAGAGGATTTTCCTGCAGACTCGCCATTGTCTCCGCCCGGCGAACTGAATGGAAAACCCTTCACCGAATTACGCGACGCCGATGCCGATATCGGGGCGCGGCTGGAAGTGTTTGCCGCCGGGGCCTACGTGTGGCTGCCCTTTGAGCACGTGGAATCGCTCGAAATGGGTCCTCCCCAACGGCTCCGCGATACCCTATGGGCGCCCGCACTTGTCCAGGCGGCTCCCTCCTTCAAAGGCATGGACCTCGGAGAAGTCCTCGTTCCTGCCATTTACCCGTTCTCCTGGAAACAGGAGGATGAAGAGGTTTGGCTGGGCAGAACCACGGAATGGTTGGCGGATGAACAAGGCCGGGAATCCCCTGCCGGCCAGAAAACCTTGCTTGTGGATGGCGAAGAGTTTCCGTTCCTTGAAGTGCGTTCGCTCAAGTTCTTTCATCCGGCGGAGACGCCTGTAGAATCGGCGGAAACGTCCACAGAGCAATGAGAACGAGTTCGAAATCAGGGGCCGGTCATTATGCCAATTCGCGAAGACATTCTTGTCCCCATTCCCGGTGAGAACCCGAGCGGGGTCGATCTGCGTTACGACCCGGTCTACGACAAAATCAAAGAGGCCCGGCGTCAGGACCTCGATCTGAACCAGGGGGCCTGGCAGAGCGAACTCAAAACCGCCAACTGGCCCCTGGTCCTCAAGCTCACCCAGGAAACCCTGGCCACCAGGTCGAAAGATTTGCAGATTGGCGACTGGCTGACCGAGGGCCTGCTGCAGACGGAACGGTTCGCGGGCCTTCGCCAGGGACTCGATTTCCTCAACAGCCTGGCCGCGGGTTTTTGGGATACGGTTCACCCGGCCATCGACCCATCCGATCCGGAAACCCGCGAGGAGCGGGCCGCGCCCCTGGCCTGGATCAACCTGCAGCTCGACCTACCCATCCGCTCCACACCCATCAACAACGCCGGACACTCTTCGATCAACTACAAGGACTCCCGTATCGTCGGCTATGAAGACCAGGTCAAGACCGACAAGGACCGTAAGGCCCGGAGCGTCATGATCACCGACGGCAAGATGGCGCCGGAGGTCTTCGACAAGGCATTCAACGAAACTCCAAAGGCCTTCTACCTGCAGGCAGAAAAAGATCTCGATGCCTGTCTTGCGACCGTGGCCACGCTGGAAAATTTCTGCGACGAGAAACTGGGGAACGACTGGGACGGACTCGGCAAGCTGAAAACCACGCTCACCGACGTGCGTCTGGGAGTACACCAGCTGCTCGAGAAGAAGCGCGAAAAAGAGCCGGACCCGATTGAAGTAGTTCCAGAAGAACCTGCGGCCACGCCCGAGTTGGCCGGCGAAGCAGAAGATGGAATGGCAGCGCCCGCTGCCGCTATTGGCACGGCACTCATCGCGGAACCCGCGGATCGCCGCCAGGCCATTGCTGGAGTCGTGGCCGCTGCCGCCTTCCTGCGCAAGCGCGAGCCACTCAGCCCCGCTCCCTACCTGTTGCTGCGCGGTTTGCGCTGGGGTGAACTGCGCAGCGCGCCGCGCCTGGCTGACAGTCCCATGCTCGAAGCGCCCCCGACCGATGTGCGCCAGCAGGTCAAGCGATTGGCCATTGCGAAGAAATGGGCGGATCTGCTGGAGGCAGGGGAGCAGGCCATGGCCCTGCCCGGCAGCCGCGCCTGGCTCGATCTGCAGCGCCTGTCGGTCGCCGCCTGCACCGCGCTCGGCAAAGAGTACTTTCCCATCGCGACGGCGATTCAATCCGAGTTGCGCGCCCTGCTGAATGATCTTCCCGAACTCCTCGACGCCACGTTGCTGGACGACACGCCGGCGGCCAATCCCGAAACCAAGGCCTGGTTGCAGGGCTTGAGTGCAGCAGCCCCAGCGCCTTCGGTCGCTGAGGAGGAAGCCGCCGAGACGCGCGCCCATCGCAATGGCGCGCCCACGTGGCTTGCTCCCGCGGTCGATGCCTTTGCCCTGGCCCAGGATGCGCTGGCCGCGGGCCAGGAAGAGAAGGCCTTCGCGATCATGCGCGCCGACCTCAGCCGCCAGCGCTCCGGGCGACGCCGCTTCCGGCGCACCATGCAGATGGTGGAGCTCGCCATCGCGGCCGGAAAAGACGGCATTGCCCAGCCGCTGCTCGAGGACATTGCAGCGTTGATCGAGAACCACAAGCTGGACGCCTGGGAAGAGCCCGAGCAGATCGCCAGCGATCTCATCAAGCTGATGCGCTACAGCAAGAAGATTCAGGGCAGCGCCGCCGACAAGCAAAAACTCTTTGACCGTATCTGCCGCCTTGACCCCGTCCAGGCGCTGAGCGTGGGGTAAGCCATGGCGCGAGGGCTGGGCGAAACGACCATCACAATTTCGGCGCTGGATCGGCTCATCGACCTGGAGCCCGACAACCACATGGAGAATCCTCTCAGCCGCTCGCAGTCGGTGCGCCTGTTGAAAAATGCCGTGCGACGCGACCTGGAATGGCTGCTCAACTCGCGCCGCATCGCCGAGCCCCCCGACGAAGGGCTCAAGGAGCTCAATCGGTCCACCTACGTCTACGGGCTTCCCGATCTTTCCGCGCTGACCATGGCGTCGACTGCGGACAAGAACCGTCTCGTCCGGCAGATTCTCTCCACCATTAATCTCTTTGAGCCGCGGCTCATGAATGTGCGCCTTGTGATGGTCGAGACCGCCGATGCGGGCAAGAAAGACGTCCGCCTGCGCATCGAGGCGATGCTGCGCATGGACCCAGTGCCCGAGCCGGTTTCGTTCGATACGGTCATCGAGCTGAAGAGCGGCAATTGCCATCTGAGCGGAGGCGAAGATGCGCGATGAGCTGCTCCTCTTCTACGAACGGGAGCTGGACTACCTGCGCAAGTCAGCCGCCCAGTTCGCCGAAAAGCATCCGAAGGTAGCGTCGCGGCTGGTTCTTGAGCCGACCAAGTGCGAAGACCCGCACGTGGAGCGGCTCCTCGAGGGTTTCGCGTTTCTGGCCGCACGCGTACACCTCAAGCTCGAAGACGAATTTCCCGAAATCACCGAGGCTCTCCTCAGCGTCGTCTATCCCCAGCTGGTGCGCCCCATTCCGTCGATGTCGGTGGTCGAATTCCAACTCGATCCGGAGAAGGGCAAGCTGGCCAGCGGCATGAAGATTGATCGCAACTCCCAGCTCTATTCGAAGCCCATCAGCGGTGTTCCCTGCACCTTTCGCACCTGTTACGACACTACGCTGTGGCCCATCACCGTGAGCGCGGCGGAACTGAGCCCGCCGAGCCGCCTCAAGCCGCCCGTCAAGACCAGTGACTCGGCCTGGGCGATCCGGCTCGAACTGCGATGCGCCAAGGACGTCAACTTTGTCGCCCTGAAGCCGGACAAGCTTCGCTTCTATCTCGACGGCGAGAGCGGACTGGTGAACATCCTTTACGAACTGCTCTTCAGCCGGCTCAACCGCATCCAGGTGCGCGATCTCACTCCAGGCTCAAAACTGGCGCCGGTCACCTTGCCTGCGACCGCGCTCAATGCCGTGGGCTTCGGGCCCAATGAAGGCATGGTTCCGTATCCTTCCTCATCGTTCGCCGGCCATCGCCTGCTGATGGAGTACTTCGCCTTTCCCGAAAAGTTTTTCTTCATCGATCTTGGCGGCCTCGAAGCCGTGACTCATGCCGGATTCAAGGACGCCATCGAAGTCATCTTCCTGCTTTCGGACATTGAAGGCAGCGGCCGCCAGCAGCGTCTCGAACTGGAGCTTTCAAAAAAGACGTTCCGCCTCGGATGCACGCCGGTGGTGAATCTGTTTCCCCAGGTGGCGGAGCCCATCCAGTTGAACCAGCGCCGCGTCGAGTACCCGCTCATTCCGGACGTCCGCAGGCCTTACTCAGTCGAAGTGTATTCCGTGGACGAGGTCAGCGGCATCAACTCCGCCAACCAGAAGATCACGACCTATGAGTCCTTCTACTCGTTGCGTCACTCGGCGCGGAGAGACGACCGATCTTGTTTCTGGCTGGCCCGCCGCCGCCCGTCCAACCGCCCGAACGATGACGGCACGGACATCTCCCTTTCGCTGCTCGATCTCTCGTTGACTACCGCCGACCCCGACGCCACGGTGCTGTCTGTGAAGACGACCTGCACCAATCGCGATCTGCCCGGGCGCCTTCCCTTTGGCAACCAGGACAGCGACTTCGAGTTGGAAGGAGCGGCGCCCATGAAACGCATCGTCGCGCTCCGAAAGCCGACCGGGCCGGTGCGGCCGCCCATGGGCAAAGGTGTGCTGTGGCGGCTGGTTTCGCACCTCTCGCTCAACTATCTGTCGCTGGTAAGCGAGGGCAAGGACGCGCTGCAGGAGATCCTGCGGCTCTACGACCTGGGTCGGACCGCATACTCGCAAAACGTGATTCAAAGTATTCTCCAGGTACGCAGCCGTCCCCACTTCGCCCGCCTGGTTTCCGAACAGGGCGTCAGCTTTGCTCGCGGCCTTCGCATCGAGATGGAGATCGACGAGGATCAGTTCACCGGCGGCGGCGCTTTTCTCTTTGCCGCAGTGCTGGAACGCTTTTTCGGCCTGTCCGCATCCTTGAACAGTTTTACCCAGCTCAGCGTCACCACTCCGCAGAGAAAGGAGGGGCTCTACGAATGGGAACCGAGATCGGGCCGGCGTCTGCTGGTGTAAACCAAAGCATTCAACTGCCGCGAAGCGACAACGATGACCAGCTGTCGGATGGCACAGACATACCGGTCGGGCTGCAAACGTACAGCGCCGGCTTGCGCGAATCTCCGCTCGGCCTGGATCTACGAGATGACGCCTGCTCATTCGAGTTCTTCCAGGCGGTGTCGCTGTTGCAGCGCATGATGTGCGACCGGCGGCCGGTCGGCCACTTCTTCAGCCCCGAAGATGAGGCGGTGCACTTTAACGTCAATCCACGTTTCGGCTTTCCCGCCAGCGAAATCCAGGAACTGGAATTGCCCGAGGATGCGCCCGCCGAGATGATGGTCAACTTCATGGGCATGACGGGCCCCCAGGGCGTGCTGCCCTACGTATACAACGAACTGATTCTGGAACGGGCCCGCGCCAAGGATCGCAGCTTCGCCGCGTTTCTCGACATCTTCAATCATCGCGCCATCTCGCTCTTTTACCGCGCATGGCAGAGAACGCGCTTCCCGGTCAACTACGCCGCCGGCGTGCGCGACTATTTCAGCCAGTACCTGCGCGATCTTCTGGGAGTGGGCACGGCCGGCCTGCGTGACCGCCAGGCCGTCGAAGACGAAGCGCTGATGCATTACGTCGCGCTCGTCGCGATGCAATCGCGCTCTGCGGTGGCTCTCGAACAGATGCTGGCCGATTACTTCGAAGTGCCCGTCGAAATCATGCAGTTCACGGGGGCGTGGTACTCACTCGATCGCTCGACCCAATGCGCGATGAATGAAAAGGAAACCTCATCCAGCCAGGTCGGTTGGGGCGCAGTGGTGGGTGATGCGGTGTGGGATCGCGGCGGCCGGGCGCGTATTCGCGTCGGCCCCATCAGCCTGGAACAATACCTTGACTTTCTGCCCGGCGGCAGCGCATACGACGCTTTGCGCGCGATCACCCGATTTTTTTCAAACGGCTGCGTCGATTTCGAAGCCCAGCTCGTGCTGGAACGCAACGAAGTGCCGGCCGTCGAACTCGACTTGAATACCAAACACCCGGCGCGTCTGGGCTGGGTGTCGTGGGCCAAAACGGCGCCGATGGGCGTCGATCCGGACGACACGATTCTGGCTTTGTGAGGTAGAGAGATGGGATTGAATCTGAAAGCACTGATCGCTAAATTGAATGACCAGACCCGGGCCGCGCTGGAAGGCGCCGCCGGCCTTTGCCTTTCACGCACC
>DASXGD010000506.1:0-4271 GCA_036489245.1 Occallatibacter sp.
AGGCGAACTTGCGATCGACATCGTGCGAATCCCAGTAGCTGAACCAGCTCACGCCCTGCTCGATGGCGGCGTGCACTGCTTTATCGAGCCACTCCGCCTGCCCCTTCTCCGGCAACTCTTCGATGCAGGTGTTGAACTCCCCGGCCCAGACGGGCTTTTCTTGCGAGCCCGCGAAGCTGCGAATCAGCGCCGCCATTCCCGCCATCAGCTTCACGCTGGGCGGATCCATCGCTCCGCCATACTTCACCGCGCCCGTCCAGTACGGATAACAGTGCATCACCGGGAACCGCGCGGCCGCCAGCGCCTGCGCCGAAAACGTGTCCGGCTCGAACCATGGGTGGTGATCGACGCCATTGACGTGGAGGCCCGCAGGCAGCACCTCGTTCATCAGCCCGAACATCTTCTTCATCCACGCGTCGCCCTGCTCCACCGGTCCGTTCCAGCAGGTATTAAGTTCGTTGCCGAAATCGAAGCCGATGATGTTGGCGTGCCGCTTCATCGTGCCCGCCAGCGAGCGAATGAAGAGCTCCTGGGCCGCCCCCATGGTTGCGTTGGTGTAGAATCCGTCCGACAACCGATTGAACGAAGGCAGAAAGAACCAGCCGCTCAACTGGCCGGTGAACACCGTCACGAGGGCGTCCAGGTTGCGTTCGCCCATGAGCGTCAGCAACTGGTCGAGCCGCTCCAGATGCGCCGAGCTCACCCACTTGGGGTTGGGCTGAAAGAACGGCCATATCAGCATGATCCGCAGGTGATCGGCGCCCAGCGCGGCAATGGCATCAAGATCGTGCCGGATCGACGCTGCATCCCAATCGTTCCAGCAGAACCACCAGTTGCGTGATGGAGTGTAGTTAACGCCGAAGCGGTGGCGGTTTACCTCGAGCCTTGCCGGGGAAGATTCTGCCTGAACTACAGACGCGCTCGCGAAGGCAGCCTGTTTCGTCGCGAGTGCGCCTGCAATCCCGGCACTGGCCGTTAGAAAACGGCGCCTGTTCATTTATGCATCTCGGCTCGATACACCTCGGGAATGAAATTCTGCTCCTGGATCGGCGGCCGCACGTATTTTGATTTGTTGAGCGCGGGCAACGGCAGCGGCTTGGGGGTAAGGTCGCGATAGTCGAACTGGGATAGCAGATGGCGAATGACGTTCAGCCGGGCCGCCTCCTTGTTCTCCGCGTTGACCACATACCAGGGCGCATGCTTGGTGTCGGTAAGGGCAAACATTTCGTCCTTGGCGCGGGAGTAGTCGGCCCAGTGCTTGCGCGACTCCAGGTCCATCGGGCTCAGCTTCCAGCGCTTGGTTACGTTCTTCATCCGATCCTGAAAGCGCCGCTCCTGCTCTTCATCGCTCACCGAAAACCAGTATTTGATAAGGCGAATCCCCGAGCGGACCAGCATGCGCTCGAACTCCGGGCAGCTTTGCATGAATTCCTGGTACTGCCCTTCGTTGCAGAAGCCCATCACGCGCTCGACCCCCGCGCGGTTGTACCAGCTGCGGTCAAAGAGCACCATTTCGCCGGCCGCGGGCAGGTGCCCGACATAGCGCTGGAAGTACCATTGCGTCTTCTCGCGCTCCGTGGGCGTGGTGAGAGCCACCACCCGGCAGACGCGGGGATTCAGCGTCTCGGTGATGCGTTTGATGGAGCCGCCCTTGCCTGCCGCATCGCGCCCTTCAAACAGCGCTACGACGCGCAGGCCTTCGTGGCGAATCCATTCCTGCAGCTTCACAAGTTCAATTTGCAGCCGGCGCAGCTCCCGACAGTATTCGCAATCCTTGCCGAGCCGCATCGTCCTGATGGCGTCGGGTCCATGGTTGTCACTATGCCCGGTCATGTCTACCGCGACTGTGGCGTTCTTAGCCTCGGCGTGCCGTGCACGCTTGCCGTTGTGTTTCATTGTTATCCCCCAGCCTGACCGGCAGGGTCCGCGCCGAAGCTCATCCATGTGCTGCTGGCTCTTGCGCAGGGCCGCTAGCCTCATATGTGACCTATCGGCACCCTCCAGCCATCGCAACAATCATAATCCTGATCATTCGGCGTTGGGGCTTAAACAGGCGTTCAGATCGCCGCCGCCTGAATGGCGAGCAGTTTTTCGAGCAGCGGCTTGAGCAAGTCGAGACGCAGCGCATTGGCGCCGTCCGATTTCGCATGCGCGGGATCATTGTGAACTTCAAGAAAGATCCCGTCCACTCCAGCTGCCACCGCGGCCCGCGCCAGCAGGGGAATGAACTCCGGCTGGCCGCCGCTGACGCCATTGGCCGCCGAAGGCTGCTGCACCGAGTGCGTGCCGTCAAACACAACCGGCGCCAGCCGCCGCATCACCGGCAACGACCGGTAGTCCACCACCAGCGTGTTGTAGCCGAAGCTTGCTCCGCGCTCGGTCAGGAACACCCGCTCATTGCCGGTCGAACGCACCTTCTCCACCGGGTGGCTCATGTCCCACGGCGCCACGAATTGACCCTTCTTGATATTGACCGCCCGCCCCGTCTTTCCGGCGGCCACGAGCAGATCGGTCTGGCGGCAAAGAAACGCAGGGATCTGCAGCACATCCACCGACTCCGCCGCCACCTCGCAGTGCGCGGGCTCATGGACATCGGTCAGTACCGGCAGCCCGGTATCCTTCGCCAGGCGCCCCAGGATCCGTATGCCTTCTTCCAGCCCCGGCCCTCGAAAACTCTTTACACTCGTGCGGTTGGCCTTGTCATAGCTGGCCTTGAAGATATACGGGATGCCCAGGTCCGATGTGATCCGTTGAATGGCTTCGGCCATCGTGCGGGCATGGGTTTCCGACTCGATGACGCACGGCCCCGCAATCAGGAAAAGCTGTCCACTCCCCACCTGCACCGGGCCGATCTCGAACGATTGGCTCACGAAGGCGATTCTATCGCGGCGATGAGGACGGAGCCCTTGGCAGCCCTGCTCCGGCTACAGCGGGCGATTCCTCGACGCAGCGGGACGTGGCATAAATATGTTATGATGCTTTTATGCGGACGACGATTGACATCCCCGACGAAACTTACCGCGACCTCAAAATCAAGGCGGCGCGGGAAGGAACGCCTGTACGCCAGATCGTCCTTCGCGGTATCGAGCGAGAACTCCGGCCCCATGAAGAGCAGCCTCGACGCAAAAAGTTCCAGATTCCGGTGATTCCGTCAGCACGCCCTGGCACGTTAGACCTGACGAACGAGCAGATCGATGACATCCTGGCTTCTTCCTGACGTGAACCTGTGGCTGGCGCTCCACGCCGAGCGGCACGAGCATCATGGGGCCGCGAAGGCGTGGTTTGACGCCCTTGATGAGCATCGGGGCCTGGTCTTTTGTCGGCAAACGCAACTCGGCCTTTTCCGCCTGCTGACGAGTCCGGTGGTCATGGCAGATGAAACTCTCACTCAACGCCAGTGCTGGGCTATCTACCAGGAATGGCTTGCCGCGGGGAGAGCGGTCCTGCAGCCGGAGCCTCCAGAGATTGAAGCCGCATTTCGGGCGCGAACCTCAGTCGCCGAACCAGCAACCAAGACGTGGACGGACTCCTACCTTGCGGCATTCGCGGAAACCGCACGCCTGACGCTGGTCACGTTTGACAGAGCGCTCGCCGGCAAGACGAAAGGGGCGGTGTTGCTCGGCTAGACCTGCCAAGAACTCACGGGACTCGGCTCGTTGATGTTCAAGCTCACGACGAAAGGGTATTGGTCAGGCTTGGCATCTCCTCCGCTGCGAGGTGTTTCAACCGATTCCGGTAACTGGCCGCAATGAACTCGCGAAACAGCGGTGCGGCTCGAGCGGCTTGCTCTTGAACTCGGGGTGAAACTGGCATCCCAGGAAATAGGGGTGGCCGGGAATCTCGACGATTTCGACGTAAGTCGAATCCGGCGTTGTACCGCTGATCTGCAGTCCGCCCCCGGTGAGCAGGGCCTCGTACTCGCGGTTGAATTCATACCGATGGCGATGCCGTTCGCTGATTTCCGTCGCCCCGTCGTAGGCTCGCGCAGCCAGAGAGTCCGGTTGCAGGATGCATGTCCACGCGCCCAGCCGCATCGTGCCGCCCATTTCTTCCACGCCCAGCAGTTCGCGCAGCTTGTAAATCACTCGATGCTGTGTGGCGGGATCGAATTCGCTCGAATTCGCGTCCCGCAGCCCACACACATTGCGGGCAAACTCGATGCAAGCCGTCTGCATCCCCAGGCAGATCCCGAAGTAGGGCACGCGGTTCTCACGCGCATAGCGAATCGCGTTCAACATGCCTTCGATGCCGCGCTTGCCGAAGCCGCCCGG
>DASXGD010000042.1:0-2751 GCA_036489245.1 Occallatibacter sp.
GGTGGCGCTGGGACGCGAAATTGTGAACCGGCTGCAGAGTTTGCCTGGGGTGATATCGGTCGGGCTTACCACCAAATTGCCCATCGAGGACGGGGACTCGACCACGGGATTTCGCATCGTCGGGCGTCCGTACCATGGCGAACATAACGAGGTTGCGTATCGCTCCGTGAGCTCGGGCTATATGGCGACCCTGCGCACACAACTGGTGAGCGGGCGCTACTTCCGCGATGACGAGGACTCGTCGCAGCCCAGGGTCGTGATCATCAACGAGGCTATGGCGAAGCAATACTTCCATGGGGAAAATCCGGTTGGCAAACAGATCGCCTTCGATGAAACCGAAAAGTCGCGCAGGCTGATCGTCGGCGAAGTGAAGGATCTGCAGGAAGGACAACTGGATGCCGCGCCCCGGGGAGCGATGTATGTTCCATTCAACCAGGACCCGGGTACGTATTTTGCGGTCCTGGTGCGGCCGGCCCAGGATGAAAGGACACTGTTGCCCGTCATGGCATCGGCCATCCAACAGATCGATCCGGAAATGGCGATCTACGATCCGCTGACCCTGGGGCAGAAGATACACGATGCTCCGTCGACCTATCTGCATCGTTCATCGGCGTGGCTGGTAGGTGGATTCGCGGCCCTGGCATTGGTGCTGGGCGGGGTTGGCTTGTACGGAGTGATTGCCTATACGGTGAGCCAGCGAACCCGCGAGATCGGCGTGCGCATGGCCCTCGGCGCGCAGCGTCGCGCTGTGTACATGCTCATTCTCAAAGAGGCCGTGCTGCTGATCGCGGTGGGCGCGGTGCTGGGCTTGTGCGGCTCGATCGGGGCGGGGTTTCCCATGCGCAGGCTGTTGTTCGGCGTGCACGCCTGGGACGCACCGATCCTCGCAGCCGTGACGGTTGTGCTGGCCTCATGTGCGCTGCTGGCGAGCTATCTGCCGGCGCGGCGGGCAGCGTCGGTGAACCCGGTAGAGGCGCTGCACGCAGAGTGAGCCGCCCTTCGGGGACCAATTCCGGGCATGGGGCCATACCGGCCCCGCGCTGGATATCGTGGGGCGAACCCGGGACGGCGCGCCGGATCCGCACGTCCGGATTGACGAACCTGAATTAACGGACCTGGGTAAACAAGCGGGTGCGCACCAGGGATCCGACGTCCCGCGGATCAACGGCCTGGACCGGCTGCTGGCGGGGAAATTGGTAGATCTGTCCGGTCACCCGGCCCCGAATTTGCGCGGAACCGTTTCCGCGGTAGAGCATCTTGATCGCGGTCGCGTCTGCCGTTCCGTTTCCGTTTAGCGCGGCTCGCTTCTCACCACAGCACATGACTCATCTCCTTCGAAGGTTTGAATTTGGGGTAGCGGCGCAATCTGCCGGCCGGTCATTTTCTCCAACAGGCAGGCCGCTCCGGAGAGAGCCTGCCAGTGGAGCAGGATTGCGATCCAGCTCGAGTGGCCGAGCCAGAACGCGAAGGGCAGAGAGAACCAAAGGCTAAGACAAAAGAAACAATCCATGAGGGACCCGAAGAAGCCCCCGCCCAGGCGGAAACGGAGTCGGACGATCAGATCCCCGGGGCCATCTTCTTCCGCAAAGAGATGAGTGAGTCGCCAGACGGCTAGTGCCGACAGGATGAAGTGCCAGACTTCGTTGGCGCCGTTCATTTCCCCTCATCTCCTTTGCGGGTAAGGGTCGGATTTTGTATTTTCTAGCTGACCGTCTCGAGGCAGAAGCCAATCGAGGCCGGGTTGTAGTTACTGGTTTCGCCGCTGTTGACATTCGTGCGGTCCCATACATTAAGCGTAAGAGAGTACCCGCAAGGGGACATCCCGGTGGTGTTGAGCGAAAAAGATTCGTTTACGACGCCCGGATCGCTGATGGCGCCGCCGAGCATGATCGAAGTCCCGGAAGCCGGCACCGGCAACACCCCATTGGCGGGTCCCGGCGGCAGAATCGTGAAATAGAACGTTCCAAAGTCCGTTGCCGTTGCCGTGAATGTGCCCGTGATCGTGTCTCCCGGAGCCAGCTTGCCGCACTCGCCGAAGGTCGGCGTCAGCGTCGCGGTGGGCGCCTGGTTGTTGACCAGAACCGTCACCACGTTGCTCTGGATATCCGGATTGGGTGCGTTGTACAGGTCCACCCGCAGATCGTAGGCGTAGCCGCTGTCGGCCAGGGTCGTGTTCCACACCCCCAGGATCTGGCCCTCGACGAAGTGATCCGGCGAGTAGTCCTGGTAGGAGTAGTAGCCTTCCGGGTCGGCATGGAAGGTCTGCTCGCTCTGGGTCCACAGGCCGCCGCTGAAAACGTTGATGGTGAGCGTCAGTCCCTGCGGCTCATTGACCACCGGCGCAAAGGCCGACGATCCGTGCGGAGCCTTCATGATGCGGTACTTCAGACCCATGGTGGGGTTCGAGATCTGGCCGGCCAGGGTGATTCTTCCCCCGAACGGCGCGTCGACATAGTGCGCGCCCGTCGTGATGGTGACCGCGTCGGTAATGCGGCCATCGCCGCCGATCTTGCTGGTGTCCACGTCGCCGACCGCGCTGAGAACGGGAACCTGCTGTCCGGTGCCAATCACTTCGCCCGGAGGAATGAGGATGAGCGCTTCGCGGGCGTTGCCCCAGACCACTGGCGCATAGGGATTGGTGGTCGAAGGTGGCGTGTTCCACGAAAGGACCGCGCGAATCCTGGCCGTCTGCGGCCCGTCGTAGCAGGGCTTGGCGTGCGAGAGCAGATCGATGGGGAGATAAACGTTGTA
>DASXGD010000083.1:0-2663 GCA_036489245.1 Occallatibacter sp.
AAGGAGATCGAGCAGGCCATCCTCGACGGCGCCGCCCAGATCGCCACCCCGGCGCTGGTTTCCACCCTGGCCATCTGCATCGTCTTCGTGCCCATGTTCTTTCTCAGCGGGGTGGCGCGATACCTGTTTGTGCCCATGGCCGAAGCCGTCGTCTTCGCCATGCTGGCCAGCTACCTGCTGTCGCGTACCGTCGTGCCGACCATGGCTCGCTATCTGCTCAAAGAGCACGACGACGAAGAGATCAAGAAGCGGGATACGAGCCGCAACCCCTTCGTCCGGTTTCAACAGGGATTCGAGAGACGGTTTGAAAGTTTCCGCGTCGGCTACCTGCGTTTTCTGACCCTGTTCATCGACCACGCGGGGGCGTTCCTCATCCTATTCGTGATCGTGGCGCTGGCATCCGTAGGTATTCTCGCCCCCTTTCTAGGCGAGGATTTCTTTCCCAGCGTCGACGCCGGCCAGTTCAAGATTCACGTCCGCGCCCGCACCGGCACCCGCATTGAAGAGACCGCCGCTCTCTGCGACCACATCGATGCGACCATTCGCGAACACATCCCCGCCGGAGAAATCGTCAACATCGTCGATAACATCGGCCTGCCCTATTCCGGCCTGAATCTTTCCTACTCCACCTCGGCTCCCATCGGCCCGGCCGACGCCGACATCCAGGTCCAGCTCACCCCGGAGCACCATTCGACCGAAGCCTACGTCGACCGCTTGCGGCTCACCCTGGCCCGCCAGTACCCAGGCGTGACGTTCTATGTGCTTCCCGTCGATATCGTGACCCAGATTCTCAACTTCGGCCTGTCCGCCCCGATCGACATCCAGATCGTGGGACCGAATCTCTACGGCAACCGCGCCCTCGCCGAACGCATGCTCGACGATGTACGCCATGTTTCCGGCGCCGTCGATGCGCGCATCCAGCAGCCCTTCGACTATCCCAACATGACCGTCAATGTCGACCGCACCCGCGCCTCGACCATCGGCCTCACCCAACAGAACGTGGCCCAGAGCAT
Source organism: Occallatibacter sp. (assembly GCA_036489245.1). Classification (GTDB taxonomy): domain Bacteria; phylum Acidobacteriota; class Terriglobia; order Terriglobales; family Acidobacteriaceae; genus Telmatobacter. The sequence continues at coordinate 1,014 of DASXGD010000083.1, forward strand.
CCTGGTCGCTCTGAGCGGCAGCTTTCAAACCGCGCCGAATTTCTATCTCGATCCGCGCAACGGGGTTAGCTATAACATCGCCACGCAGACGCCGCAGTACGGGCTCGACACCATGGCCGCGCTCAAGAGCCTGCCCGTGACCGGGTCCGCGTCCGCGGCCCAAAGCGCCTCTTCCGTGAGTGGCATGAACGCCGCTCCCACCGCGGCTCCGGGCGCGCCTCGTCCGGTCCAGGTGCTGGGCAACCTGGCCACCATCGAACCCGGCGCCGAACTCGGCACCGTGAGCCACTTCGACGTTCAGCCGGTCCTCGACATCTTCGCCAACGTCAACGGAACCGACCTGGGCACTGTGACCCGGTCGATGGACCAGATCATAGAAAAACATCGCAAGGAATTGCCCCGTGGCTCGCAGTTCATCCTTCGCGGCCAGAGCGACACCATGCGCAAGTCCTACGTTGGCCTCATCGGCGGACTGGCCATGTCGATCCTGCTCGTCTACCTGCTGATCGTGGTCAACTTCCAGTCCTGGCTTGACCCATTCCTGATCATCTCGGCCCTGCCCGCGGCGCTGGCCGGGATTGTCTGGTTCCTGTTCCTCACCGACACCCACCTGAGCGTACCCGCGCTGACCGGCGCCATTATGTGCATGGGCGTGGCCACCGCCAACTCGATCCTGGTCATCAGCTTTGCCCGGGAGCAGCTGGAAGTGCTGGTCGGCGATGCCCGCAAGGCCGCGCTGAACGCCGGCTTCGTGCGCTTCCGCCCCGTCCTGATGACCGCGCTGGCGATGATCATCGGCATGGTGCCCATGGCTTTCGGCATGGGCGAAGGCGGCGAGCAGAATGCGCCCCTCGGCCGGGCTGTGATCGGGGGCCTCCTGCTGGCCACGGTCGCTACCCTGTTTTTTGTTCCGGTCTTTTTCTCCGTTGTGCATGGCTGGCTGGTGCGGCGCCGGGCCAGGCCGGCTTACAGCGGAGCGGCTGCAGCCTCCTTTGACGACGTTGACACACACCCGGAGTAACGTGCCCCCGGAGAAACCTGAATGACCAACGATTCCAACCCGCAATCGCAAGGGCCCCGGCCACCCGGCCAGCCACCCGCAACCAACGGTGGATCCCGCCAGAATTCCCGGTCTTCGCAGGACCACGAGAGTGCGCCGGAGCATAAGGCCGTTTCCGGCCGGGGGGCGGTGGTTGGTGTCGCCATCGTGCTGATCGCCATCGTGGCCCTGGCTATCTACGGCATCTGGAAACGCCATCACAACGACGAGGTCCTCGCCGACACGACGCAGCGCTTGTCTGCCCCCTCCGTCATTGCCATTCCGCCGCGTCCCGGCGCCCCTGTAGACACGTTCGTGCTGCCCGGCAATGTCGGCGCCTACACCGATTCGCCCATCTACGCCCGAACCTCCGGCTACCTCAGCAAGTGGTACTTCGACATTGGCGCGCGCGTGAAAAAGGGCGCCCTGCTGGCCGAGATTGCGGCCCCCGAAGTGGATCAGCAACTGGCCCAGGCGGAGGCCGACCTTATCACCGCCCAGACCAACGCCGGCAACGCCAAAACCCAGGCTGACCGCTACAAGGGACTGGTCGGCTCCGACGCTGTTTCCCAACAGGACACCGACACGTTCGTCACCCAGGCGGCCTCCAC